>NZ_VKAC01000011.1 GCF_008041935.1 Quadrisphaera setariae | reverse complement strand
CGACTTCACCGAGGCGGTGCGCCTGGTGGCGTCGGGGGAGGTGCCCGCCGGTCGGCTGATCAGCGACGTCGTCCCGCTGGCACGGGTGGGTGAGGCGTTCGAGGCGCTGGCTGGTGGGGGTGCGGTGAAGGTGCTCATCGACTGCCAGGGCGACTCCTCTGAGCACGCGGCCCGGGGTGAGCAGGCATGAGCGCCGCGCCCGCGTCGTCGTCCCCGTTCGCCTCCCCGTTCGACCTGACCGGGAAGCTGGCGGCGGTCACCGGCGCCAGCCGCGGGATCGGGGCGGCGGTCGCGGTGGCGCTGGCGCGGGCGGGGGCTGACGTCATCGGGATCTCCACCCGCGGTCCTGGTGAGGATGTCGCTGAGGCGGTGCGCGCCACCGGCAGGTCTTTCACGTCACTGGCGTGTGACCTGGCTGACCGGGCTGCGGTGCGCGCGCTGGGCGCCGACCTCGCCTCCCGCAACGTCGATCTGCTGGTGGCCAACGGCGGCACCATCCGACGGAGCCCGGCCGCGCAGCACTCCCTGGCCGACTGGGACCACGTGCTCGAGGTGGACCTGACCGCGCAGTTCGTGCTCGCGCAGGCCGTGGGTGGGGCGATGGTGGAGCGCGGGTCTGGGCGGATCGTGTTCACCGCCTCGTTGCTGAGCTTCCAGGGCGGTATCACCGTTCCGGGCTACACCGCCGCCAAGCACGGACTGGCGGGGTTGACCAAGGCGCTGGCCAACGAGTGGAGCTCCAAGGGTGTGGGGGTGAACGCGGTGGCGCCGGGCTACATCGCCACCGACAACACCGCTGCGCTGCGCGAGGACGAGGACCGTTCGAGGGCGATCCTGGAGCGGATCCCCGCCGGGCGGTGGGGCCGTGCGCAGGACATCGCCGGCGCGGTGGTGTACCTGTGCAGTCCGGCGGCGGAGTACGTGCACGGCGTGGTCCTGCCCGTCGACGGCGGATGGATGGGCCGATGACCCAGCAGCTGCACCAGCGCCCCCCGCGCGCAGCCGGTGGGGCGATCGGTGCCCTGGCCGCCGCGGAGGACCTGCGCGACGCCCTGGCGCGCTGCCCGCTGCTGCCGGTCGTGGTCGTGGGGGAGCGCACTGACGGTGCGGCTCTGGGGGCAGCGCTGGTGGCCGGTGGGCTGACCGCTGCGGAGGTGGTGCTGCGCACCCCCGCCGCGCTGCGGGTGCTCGCCGAGCTGGCCCCCACCCAGGGGCTGCTCGTCGGCGCGGGCACCGTGGTGGACCCCGAGCAGGTGGAGCAGGTCGCCCAGGCGGGCGCGGCGTTCGTGGTCAGCCCCGGCCACGACCCCGACGTGGTGTCCCGGGCCTTCGCCCTGGGCGTGCCGGCGGTTCCGGGGGTGTCCACGGCCACCGAGGTGCAGCTGGCCCGCAGGGCCGGCCTGCGGCTGCTGAAGGTGTTCCCCGCCGGCGCGGTCGGTGGGACGGGGTTGCTTGCCGGGCTGGCGGGTCCGTTCCCGGACGTGTCGTTCGTGCCCACAGGCGGCATCGGCGAGGCTGACCTCGGTGGCTACCTGGCGCTGGGATCGGTGGCCGGCGTGGGTGGAAGCTGGTGTGTGCCAGCGGCGCTGGTCGCACAGGTGACCGGCGGCGGTGAGGCCAGCGCCACCGCGGCTGCTGAGCTGGCCGCGCGCGTGGCCACCGCCGTCGCGGCCTGCCGCGCCGCCCGTCCGTGAGCGCCACCGTGACTGCTGCCGTGACTCCTGCCGTGGCTGCGCCTGCTCCGGCGCAGGTGCTGGCGCTGGGGGAGGTGATGCTGCGCCTGGACCCCGGGGAGGGACGCATCGCCACCGCCCGCTCCTTCACCGTCTGGGAGGGCGGGGGCGAGTACAACGCCGTCCGCGCCCTACGGACCACCTTCGGACGCCGCGCCGGGGTGGTCACCGCCTTCCCGGACGATCCCGTGGGGCTCCTGGCCGCGGGTCTGGTGCGAGCTGGCGGGGTCGACGTCTCGCGGGTCGTCTGGGTCGACGCCGCTGCCGGGGCCCGCACGGGGCTGAACTTCGTCGAGCGCGGCTTCGGGGTGCGCGGGGCCCTGGGCGTCTCCGACCGCGCCGGGTCAGCGGCCTCCCGGTTGGCCCCCGGTGACCTCGACTGGGACGCGGTCCTGGACGGCGTGGCGCACCTGCACACCGGCGGGGTCTTCGCCGGGCTGTCGGCCACGACGACGCAGCTGGCCGAAGAGGGGTTGCGCGCTGCGCGGCGGCTGGGGGTGGGCACGTCGTACGACGTCAACCACCGCCCCTCGCTGTGGCGTCACCGCGGTGGTGCTGCTGCTGCGCGCACCGTGGACCTGCGCCTGGCGGGGCTGGCCGACGTCGTCCTGGGCGCCCTGCAGCTGGTCCCGGCCGACCAGGCGCAGGTCGAGCTGGGCACCCCTGAGGCGGTGGGGGAGGTCCTGGCCGAGCTCGGGCGGAACTGGGCCGCGCTCACCGGGGTAGACCAGCACGACGACGATGGAGCCGGCCCGCTGCTGGTGAGCTCCTGGCGCCGGGTGGTCTCGGCCGGGGTCAACGACTGGGGGGCTGCGGCGTGGAGCGCGGCCACCGGCGTCGTGGTCGGTCCCCGCCTGGACGGGGTGGGGGTGCTGGATCGCATCGGCAGCGGTGACGCCCTGACCGCCGGGGTGCTCGACGGCGTCCTCAGCGCGCGCTCTGCTGGCGAGCCGCTGACGGCTGCGGCGCTGGAGCGGGCCCTGGCCCTGGGTGTGGCGGCCGGGGCGATCACGATGACCACCCCCGGCGACACGTGCGCCGCCACGCTCGCCGAGGTGCGGGCACTGGCCGCCGGCGGCACCGCCCACGTCCAGCGCTGACCACCAGAGCTGTCCGACCTACCCGAGCGGAGACCACGTTGATCATCGACGCCCACCAGCACTTCTGGTCGCCGGAGGAGGTCTCCTACCCCTGGCTGACCGACGAGATCGCCCCCGTCAACCGCCGCTTCGGCCCGGAGCACCTCGCCCCGCTGATGACGGCAGCCGGCGTCCAGGCGACGGTGCTCGTGCAGTCCGCGGACCACCGCGCCGACACCGACGCCATGCTCGCCATCGCCGAGCGGTCGGCCGCGGTGGCCGGCGTGGTCGCCTGGGTGCCGCTGGACGACGCCGACGCCGCCGCGGAGCAGCTGGCCGAGCTGCGCCGTGACCCCGTCGTCGTCGGCGTGCGCAACCTCGTCCACGACCGGCCCGACCCCGATCACGTGCTGCTCCCGGCCTTCCTCGACGGCCTGCGGGTGCTCGCGGCAGCTGGCGTGCCGTTCGACATGGTCACCTCCCAGCTGCGCCACCTCGAGCACGTCCCATCGCTGTCCGAGCGGGTGCCCGGGCTGCGGGTGGTGCTGGACCACCTCGGCAAACCGCCCTTCCGCCAGGGCGAGGACGCCTGGCGGGCCTGGGAGCAGCTCCTCGCGCGCGCCGCCGAGGACCCCCTCGTCATCGCCAAGGTCTCGGGCCTGTACCCGGCGCCCGCAGGGGACCCCGGTTGGGACGTCGACGAGGTGCGCCCGGCGTTCGAGCACGCGATGTCGTGCTTCGGCCCCGAGCGGCTCATGGTGGGCGGTGACTGGCCCATCAGCGTGCTCTTCGGCGGCTACGAGAAGACGTGGGAGGTCACCCAGGGGCTCATGCGGGAGACCTCCGCCGACGAGCGAGCCGCTCTGCTCGGCGGCACCGCCGTCAGCACCTACCGCCTCGACGCACAGCGCCTCGCTGCTGCCTCTGCCTCCGCTGTCGCCTCCGAAGGGAGCCCGTCGTGATCGTCGCCCTCCACTCCAAGCTCAAGCCCGGCAGCGAGGAGGGGTACGACCGCGACCACGCCCGCATCCCCCCGGACCTGCAGGAGGTGTTCGACCGCGCCGGCATTCGCGAGTGGCGCATCTGGCGCAGCGGCTTGGACGTCTTCCACCTGGTGGACTGCGACGACTTCGAGGCGGCCATCGCAGCGGTCGACGCCGACCCGGCCAACGCCCGCTGGCAGGAGGTCATCGACGGTTACGTCGACCACTTCGTCGACCAGGGCGCCGGCACCTCCGGGCTGCAGCCGCTGAAGCTCGTGCACTCCCTGCTCGACCCCGCGGTGCTGCCGTGAGCCTGCCGCGCCGCCGCATCCCGAGGACGAGCGTCGAGCTGACCTCGCTGGGCTTCGGGGCTTCGCTCATCGGCAACCTCTACCGCGCGGTGGACGACGAGACTGCTCGCGCCGCCGTCGACGCTGCCTGGGGCGCGGGGGTCCGGTACTTCGACACCGCCCCCCACTACGGGCTGGGCCTGTCCGAGCGCCGTCTCGGCGAGGCCCTGCGCGGGCGCCCGCGGGAGGAGTTCGTCGTCTCCACCAAGGTGGGTCGCCTCCTGGAGCCGCGCGAGGTGCCGCTGGAGCGGGACGACGACGGGTTCGACGTCCCCGGGGACCTCGGCAGGCGCTCGGACTACAGCCGTGACGGGGTGCTGCGCTCGGTCGAGGCGTCCCTGGAGCGCACCGGGCTGGACCGGATCGACGTGCTGTACGTCCACGACCCGGACGACCACTGGGAGCAGGCCTCGCGCGAGGCCGTACCCGCCCTCGTGGAGCTGCGCGAGCAGGGCGTGGTCGGTGCTGTGGGCGTGGGGATGAACCAGTCGTCGATGCTCGCGCGGTTCCTGCGCGAGACCGACGTCGACGTCGTCATGCTCGCCGGGCGCTTCACGCTGCTGGACCAGAGGGCCCTGGACGACGTGCTGCCGGCCGCGGTGGAGCAGGAGCGGGCGGTGGTGGCCGTCGGGGTGTTCAACTCCGGGATCCTCGCCCGCGACGTCGTCCCCGACGACGCCCGGTACGACTACGCCCAGGCCCCGCCGGACCTGCTGGCCCGGGCCCGGGCCATCGCCGCCGTGTGCGCCGAGCACGGGACGACGCTGCCTGCTGCCGCCGTCGCCTTCCCGCTGCGGCACCCGGCCGTGGTCGACGTGACCCTCGGGATGCGCACGGCCGATCAGGTGCAGCGCAACGCCGAGCTGCTCGGCGCGGTGCCGTCCAGCGGCACCTGGGGCGATCTTTGGAGCGACCTGGATGCTCGCGGACTGGTCCGACCGGGGTCCGCAGACCGCCTCTGACCTGCTCTGCTGCCGCAGAGACCGGATCGTGACAACCCGACGTCGCGAAACCCTTGCGGGAAAGGTGATACGTATGATGTTGTTCCTTCACGCCGCAGGGCGATCGTCAACGATGTCGAGCCTGGGAGAGCCAACGATGTTCCCCTCCAGCACCACCACCACTCCGGTCCGGCGTTCCGGTCGCCGCATCGCCGCCCTCGCGGCGGGCGCCCTCCTGGCGCTGTCCGCGGCGGGATGCGCCACCAACGGCGGCACCGACCCGGGTGCCGCCGCTACCACGGAGGCCCAGTCCGCGGACAGTCCCATCACCGTCTGGGTCGACGCGACCCGCGCCCCGGCCGCCGAGGCCTTCCAGAAGGCCAACCCCGACATCCCGATCAAGGTCGAGACCTACGACGGCTCCTCGGGCGGCTCCAACTCCTTCAAGACCAAGATGGCCCTGTTCGACCAGTCCGGCAGCGGCTGGCCCGACGTCGTCTTCTCCAGCCAGAACAACGACGCCTCCTGGGCCAGCCAGAGCCAGGGCGGCAAGCAGGCCTTCGCCGCCGACCTGAGCAGCGGCGTGGTGCCCAAGGAGACCCTCGACCAGTTCACCAAGGGCTCCCTGGACGTCTGCACCGTCGACGGCAAGGTCTACTGCCTGCGCAACGACCTCGCGCAGGAGGTCCTCTGGTACGACAAGTCGCTCATGGACCAGTTCGGCTACCAGGTCCCCAAGACCTGGGAGGAGTACCAGGCGCTCGGCCAGAAGGTCGCCAAGGAGCACCCCGGCTACATCATCGGCGGCGCCGGTGACTCCTTCGACGGCCAGATCTACATGTGGTCCGCCAAGTGCGAGGCCGGCAAGCTCGACAGCGCCACCTCGATCTCCGTCGACGTGACGTCCGACCAGTGCAAGGCGGCCGCGAGCCTCCTGGACGACGGCATCAAGAACAAGTACCTCAGCACGGTCAGCGTGTTCACCCCGGAGTTCGTCCAGCAGTACTCCGGCAAGGTCCTCATGCTCCCCGGCCCGGCCTGGTACGGCGGCGCCCTGTTCAACAACCCCGAGTCGCTGAACATCCCGAAGGGCCAGATGGGCATCGGTGACCCGATGGCGTGGGGCTCCGGCCCGGCCGTGACCGGCAACGTCGGCGGCGGCACCTGGTTCGTCTCCAGCCACTCCAGAAACACCGAGGCCGCTTCGAAGTTCGTGCAGTTCGTGACGACCGACGACAGCTACCAGGTCGACCAGGCGCCGGGCTACCCGGCCTACGCCCCGGCCGCCGAGAAGTGGCTCGCCAAGCAGGCAGCCTCCGGCTACTACGCCACCTCGATGGACGCCCTGACCAACGCGGCCCCGCTCGTCTGGTCCGACTGGAGCGCCCCGTCCTTCAGCCAGGAGTCGGTCTGGTCCAAGACCGTCACCCCGGTCATCACCTCCGGAGGCTCCGTCCTCGACACCCTGCCCACGTGGCAGACGGCGATCGAGAACGAGGCCAAGGTCAACGGCTACACGGTCAAGTGACGGCACCGACGGACCTGCGCGCCGCCGCCCTGCCCCAGGCAGGGCGGCGGCCCGCCCGGCGGCCGCAGCCGAGGCTGTCGAAGGCCGTCGGCTACCTCTTCACCGGCCCGTACGTGCTGTTCGCCCTCGCCTTCGGCATCGGCCCGGCCGTGTACGCGGTGCTCCTGTCGTTCTCCGCCCCTGACGGCGACTTCGCCGGCGTGAGCAACTACGCCCGGGTCCTGGACGACTTCCGCTTCATCCCGGCCGTCGTCCACGTGGGCCTCTACCTCGCCCTGTGGCTCGTCTCGCTGCTGGTCTTCGTGGTGCTGCTCACGCTCATGGTCCACGCGATCTCGGTGCGCTGGCTCAGCGGCGCCCTGCGGCTGGCCTACTACCTGCCGGGCGCGCTGGCGGGTGCTTCGAGCGTCCTGCTGTGGCTGTTCATGCTCAACCCCTCCGCCAGCCCCGCGGCCTGGCTGCTCCGGCTCATGGGCTTCGAGAGCTTCGCCAGCACCATCGCGCCCGACGGCCTGCCGATCATCTTCACCCTCATCGCCTTCTGGTCCGGCGCTGGTGGCTGGATCGTCGTGATGTACGGGGCCCTCAACAACATCCCGCACGAGGTCATGGAGGCTGCGCGCATCGACGGCTGCGGCCCCGTCCAGATGGCGCTCAAGATCCAGCTGCCGCTGCTGCGCAAGTGGATCGCCTACATGGCGGTGCTCTCACTGGCCGGCGGGACGCAGATCTTCGTGGAGCCGACGATGCTCTCGCAGGCCAGCAACGGCCAGGTCCCCAACGACTACTCCATCAACCAGCTGGCGTACCTGTACGCCTTCAACATCCGCGACTTCAACGCCTCTGCCGCCATCGCGGTGATGCTCCTGGTCGTGGCCCTGGCCCTGTCCGCGATCTTCGTGTGGCGCGGTGGCCTCTTCGAGACGGAGGACGTGTGAGCACCACGGCACTGCGCCACCGGCCGCCTTCGACCGCCACCGGGGGTCCGCGCCGCGGCGGCGGCCTCGACCTCGACCTCGCCGGCTGGAGCGGCCGCGGCCTCGCCGGCATCGTGCTGGCGGTCTTCGCGCTGTTCTTCGTCGTCCCGCTGGTCTGGGTGCTGTTCGCCATGACCAAGTCCGGCGGCGAGCTGCAGCGCACCGCGGCCTTCGCGCCGGGGTCCCTGTCGGGCCTCGCCGGCAACTGGGCCCAGCTGTCCAGCTTCCAGGACGGCGCCGTCACCGGCTGGTTCACCAACTCGGTGGTCTACTCCGCGGGCGCCCTCGTGCTCACGCTGGTGATCTCCATCCCGGCCGGCTACGCCCTGGCCCTCACGGAGTTCCGCGGCCGCAAGCTGCTGCTGGTCATGACGCTCGTGGTCATGCTCATGCCGAGCACCGCCCTGGTGCTACCGGTGTTCCTGGAGATGAACCAGGTGGGCCTCATCGGCAGTCCCCTCGCCGTGATCCTGCCCTTCTCGTTCTACCCGTACGGGGTCTACCTGACCTTCATCTACTACTCCACCTCCATCCCCTCCAGCCTCCTGGAGGCGGCGCGGCTGGACGGGTGCAACGAGATCCAGGTGTTCTGGCGGGTGGCGCTGCCGCTCGCCACCCCGGTGGTGGCGCTGGTCGGCTTCTTCTCGTTCGTGCAGAACTGGAACAACTACTTCCTGCCGTTCGTGATGCTGCCGAGCAGCGACAGGTACCCCATGCAGGTGGGCCTGTCGACGCTGCTGTCCTCCACCCCCGCGTTCAACCCGAGCGCGGCCGGCTCCCAGTCGGTCCAGCTGCCGGCCCTGGCCCTCGCCACCGTGGTGAGCGTGCTGCCCGTGCTGGTCGTGTTCCTGTTCAGCCAGCGCTTCCTCGTCGCGGGCATGACGGCCGGAGGCACCAAGGAATGAAGATCACCGGGTACCGCTCGCTCACCACCCGCCACGAGTGGGGCCGGCCGGTCGGCGACGTCAACGGCGTCAGCGCCGGCACGACCACCCGCCAGGACGTGCTGGTCATCACCACCAGCGACGGCGTCGAGGGCGTCGCGCTCGGCGCCCACGCCGAGATCGAGAAGGTCTTCTCGGTGCTGGACGGGGAGGACCCCCGCAGCGTCACGGCCCTGTACGACCGCATGCTCGACGCGGTCTTCAAGCTCGGCCACCAGGGGTCGCTGTTCGGCACCCTGGGCACCATCGACTCCGCGCTGTGGGACCTCAAGGCCAAGCTCGCCGGTGAGCCCCTGTGGCGCCTGCTGGGCGCGCGGGACAGGTTCGTCCCCGGGTACGCCTCCGGCCTCGAGGCGGGCCTGGACGACGACGGCGTGGCGGAGCTGTACGGCCGCTTCGCCGAGCGCGGGTTCGGCGCCGCCAAGCTCAAGGGCGGTCGCCACCTCGACCGCGACCTGACGCGGCTGGGCATCCTGCGCGACGCGATGAGCGCCAACTCCTCCCACCCCGGCCTCATGATCGACGCCAACGAGTCGTGGCACGTCTCGCAGGCCGTCCGCCACGTCCGCGCCCTCGAGGCGGAGTTCGACCTCACGTGGGTCGAGGAACCGGTCCGGCGCTGGGACGTGCGCGGCATGGCCTCGCTGCGCCAGCAGGTGGCCGCCGGTGTGGCCAGCGGGGAGAACCTCACCGGGCTCGAGCAGGTGCGGGCTCTCGTCGAGGGCGGTGCGGTGGACGTGCTGCAGACCAACGCCGCCTGGGGGATCACCAACCTCCTGCGCGTCGGGGCCATGGCCCATGCGTTCGACCTCCCCGTCAGCCCGATCGGGCTCACCTACGCGGTGGCGGCCGGGGCCGCGGCCCTGCCCAACCTGCTCAGCATCGAGGTGCAGGACCTGTCCTGGCCGCTCGGCGTGGACGTCGACCAGGTGGTAGACGACGGCGGCACCGTGCTGGGGGACAGCCCCGGCAACGGGATCACCCTCCACGAGGAGCTCTTCGAGGAGGTCCCGGCCACCGCCGGGTGGGCGGTCCGCTCCGGGCCGCACCTGCGCCCCCGCCGGGCCGGGCTGCGCCTCGTGCCCGAGGACGACGCCGACGACGACCGGACCGACGACGTCCCCGGCCCCTCGCACACCCCTCACGCGTCCGGCGGCTGAGCGACGTGCCCAGCCGCCCCCGGGTGGGATGATGGCGCTGATGGCCTCCGCCGACGCAGTCCCCCGGTCCCTCGTGGAAGCGCCTGCGCGGCCGCCCGCACGCCTGGGGACCGCCGTGGTCGAGGAGCTCGTCAGCGCCATCGTCACCGGGGAGTTCGCCCCCGGCGACCTCCTCCCGCCCGAGGGGCCGCTGGCGGAGCGGTTCGGCGTGAGCCGGACCGTCATCCGCGAGTCGGTCAAGCGGCTCCAGGAGAAGGGGCTGGTCACCGTCGGCCAGGGCCGCGGCACCCAGGTGCTCGGGCAGGCGTCGTGGCGCATGCTCGACGCCCAGGTGCTCTCGGCCCTCGTCGACGACGACGGCAACAACGGCGTCCTGTCCGAGCTCAGCGCGGTCCGCGCGAACCTGGAGGCGCTCATGGCCGGTGTGGTGGCGCGCCACCACACCGCCGAGCACCTCGAGGCGCTGCGGGCCGTGCTGGAGGAGATGGCCGACCTCACGGACGAGGAGGCCTTCTACCAGGCCGACGTCGTCTTCCACTTCTCCCTCATGGAGGCGTCGGGCAACCGCCTGGCGCACAACATCACCAGGGCGCTCTACTCGCGCGCACTGGAGAGCCCGCGCTACCGCGGCCACAACCCCAGCGACGCGATGCAGCGGACCCTGGACGAGCTGTGGGCGGTCTACCGCGCGGTGGCCTCGGGAGACGTCGCCGCCTCCGAGCGCGCCATGCGCGAGCACATCGACGTCGGCTGGGAGCGGCGCCGCATCGGACCCGGCCCCGCCTGAAGGGCGCGCGGCGAGGCGGCCGCGCGTCAGCGCTGCTGCCGCAGCGCGAGGGCGCGCCGGCGCAGCTCTCGCGCCCGGGCCACCTCCTGCTGGAACGCGGTGCTCTCGCGGGCGCTGCGCGGCCACGACCTCACGCCGTTCACGTGGGCGCCCTCGTGGAGCACCCCCAGCTCGCACCGCTGGCGGATGCCGCGCACCGACGCGCAGCGGTCCGTGGTGAGCACGGCGACCCCCCTCGTCCTGCCCCGAGCGGCGGGGGATCCCGCCGACTCCCCATCATGCGCAGCACCGGCGCGCTGCCGCTCCGCGGCGCGCAGAGTGACACCCGACCTGTGACCAGCCCTGTGACATCCGGAGCGTCCGCGAGCGCGGAGGAGCCCGCTGCGGTGGAGTGGACCCGTGCTGCCGATCTCCGACGTGCTGCCGGACTCCCTGCCCGAGTGGGCGGTGTGGCTCGTGGTGGCCGTCGGCGTGCTCGTCGGGCTGGTGGTGGCCGCCGTGATCGCCAACGACCGGCGGCCGTCGGCGGCGCTGGGCTGGGTGCTCGCCGTCGTCCTGATCCCCTACCTGGGGCTGCTGGCGTTCCTCGTCATCGGCAGCAACAAGCTGCCGCGCGCCCGGCGGGAGAAGCAGCGGCGCTTCGACGAGCTGGTGCTGGAGCGGACCACCCGGCAGCGACCGGTGCACCTGACCCCCGAGGACGAGCAGCTGCCGGTGCTGCGCACCATCCACGCGATGAACCGGCGCCTGGGAGCCATGCCGGTGCTGTCGGGCAACACCGCTGACCTGTTGGAGGACTACGTCGGCTCGCTGTGGGCGATGACCGCGGAGGTGGAGGCCGCCCAGCACTCCGTGCACGCCGAGTTCTACATCCTCGCCCTGGACGAGACCACCGAGCCGTTCTTCGGGGCGCTGGAGCGGGCGGCGGCCCGCGGCGTGGTGGTGCGGGTGCTCTTCGACCACCTGGCGAGCCTGCGCGTGAAGGGCTACCGGCGGATGGTGCGCCGGCTGGAGGCCTCGGGCGTGCTGTGGCGGCGGGTGCTGCCGGTGTTCCCCACCACCCGCGAGGTGCTGCGCATCGACCTGCGCAACCACCGCAAGCTGCTCGTGGTGGACGGTGCCGTCGCCTTCAGCGGCAGCCAGAACGTCGTCGACCCCGCCTACGGCAAGCGCAGCAACCGCAGGAAGGGCCGCCGCTGGGTGGACGTCATGGCCCGCTTCGAGGGACCGGTGGTGACCGCGCTGGACGCCGTCTTCGTCGCCGACTGGTACTCGGAGACCGGGGAGCTGCTCGACGACAGGCTGCGGACGGACCTGCCGCCCGCGCCCGACTCCACCCGGGAGCTGCAGGCGCAGGTGGTGCCCAGCGGACCCGGGTACGAGCAGGAGAACAACCTGCGCCTGTTCGTGTCGCTGCTGCACGCCGCGCAGGAGCGGGCGGTCGTGGTGAGCCCGTACTTCGTGCCCGACGAGTCGCTGCTGCTGGCCATGCGCAGCGCCGCCGAGCGGGGCCTGGACGTGCAGCTGTTCGTCTCCGAGCGCGGCGACCAGGCCCTCGTCCACCACGCGCAGCGCTCCTACTACGACGCGCTGCTGCGCTCCGGCGTGCGGATCTTCATGTACCCGCCGCCGTTCGTGCTGCACGCCAAGACCCTCAGCGTGGACGAGGAGGTGGCCGTCATCGGCTCCTCCAACCTCGACATGCGCTCCTTCGAGCTCAACCTGGAGGTGACGGTGCTGGTGCGAGGGGTCGACTTCTCCCGCCAGCTGCGCGCCGTGGAGGACCTCTACCGGTCTCGGAGCCGCGAGCTCACCCCCGCCGAGTGGGGGCGCAGGGACCTGGTGGCCAGGACCGCCGACGGGCTGGCCCGCCTGGCCAGCGCCCTCGTCTGAGCGGGCGACACCCGCGGGGGCGGGGGGTCAGGGAAGCGTCAGGACCGACGTGCGCGATCACGGCGAGGGGGTTGACTGTGCCGTTGTGACCACCCCCGCCGCGACCGACGCGGCTGCACCGGCCCCGCCGGGCACCGACCGAGCCACCGCCCACGGTCGCCCCGCGGGGCAGCCCCACGGCCCCGGCCGCAGCGCGCTGCTGCTCGGCGCGCTCGGCGTGGTCTTCGGCGACATCGGCACCAGCCCCATCTACACGGTGCAGACGCTCTTCAGCCCCGACGACCCGCACCCGGTGCCGCTGTCCGCCGACAACGTGCTCGGCCTGGTCTCGATGGTCTTCTGGTCCGTGACCCTCGTGGTGACGGTCCTCTACGTGGGCGTGGTGCTGCGGGCCGACAACCACGGCGAGGGCGGCCTCATGTCGCTCATCACCCTCCTGGGCCGCCGGGGCCGCGACGGGCGCCGGCTCTCCCCGCGCCTGGTGGCGGGCCTGACGGCGGCCGGCATCGCCGGGGCGTCGCTCTTCCTCGCCGACAGCATGATCACCCCTGCGGTGTCGGTGCTGTCCGCCGTGGAGGGCGTGGAGGTGGTCAACGCCGGCTTCGCGCCGTTCGTCGTGCCGATCACGCTGGTCATCGTCGTCGTCCTGTTCGCCGTGCAGCGCTACGGCACGGCGACGGTGGGCCGCGCCTTCGGGCCGGTCATGGCGCTGTGGTTCGTCGTGATCGGCGTCGCGGGCCTCTTCCAGGTGCTGGGGAACCCCTCCGTCCTGCGCGCGCTGTCACCCACGTACGCCGTCGGCTTCTTCCTGGCCGAGCCCGGCATCGCGTTCTTCGCGCTGGCCACCGTGGTGCTGTCGGTCACCGGCGCCGAGGCCCTCTACGCCGACCTGGGGCACTTCGGGCGCCCCGCCATCACCCGCGCGTGGCTCTTCCTCGTCTACCCCGCGCTGCTGCTCTCCTACGCCGGGCAAGGGGCGCTGCTGCTGGGAGACCTGTCCGCCGCCGGCCCCGTCAAGGCCCCCTTCTTCCTGTCCGTGCCCTCCTGGGCGCTGGTGCCGCTGGTCGTGCTGGCCACCGCCGCCACGGTCATCGCCTCCCAGGCGGTGATCACCGGCGCCTTCTCCGCCGTGCGCCAGGCCGTGCGCCTGGGGTACCTGCCGCGGCTGAGGATCACCCACACCTCCGCCCACACCATCGGCCAGGTCTACGTGCCCTGGGTCAACTGGGCGCTCATGGTGGCGGTCGTGCTGCTGGTGGTCGCCTTCGAGTCGTCAGCCGCGCTCGCCTTCGCCTACGGCATGGCCGTGACCGGCACCATCCTCATCTCCACCTCGATCATCACCGTGGTGGCGGCGCACCAGTGGTCGTGGCCGCGACCCGTGGTCATCGCCGGCGGCGGGGCGATGGCGCTCCTCATGCTGCTGTTCCTCGCCGCGGGCCTGTCCAAGCTGTCGCACGGCGCGTGGGTGCCGCTGGTCATCGGTGCGGCCCTGTTCACCGTGATGACCACCTGGAACCGCGGGCGGGCCACCGTGACCCGCCTCCGCACGCGTCAGGAGGGTCCCCTGGAGGCGCTGCTCACCCAGGTCCACGAGGACGGCGTGGCTCGCGTCCCCGGCACGGCCGTCTACCTCAACCGCGCCGCCGAGGACGGCAGCAGCACCGCACCGCTGGCCATGCGCGCCACGGTCGAGCACCTGCACGTGCTGCACGAGCGGGTGGTGCTCGTCGCGGTGGAGACCACCCAGTCGCCCTACGTCCCGCTGGACGAGGTGGCCCGCGTGCTCCGCCCGGTGCCCGACGCCGAGGGCCGCACCGAGGGGCCCGGGGACCCGGTCCAGGTGGTGCTGCGCTTCGGGTACATGCAGCGCACGGACGTGCCCGACGCGCTCGCGGCGCTCGTCGAGCGCGAGGGTCTCGACGTCGACCTCGACGGCGCCTCGTGGTTCCTGTCCACGATCGAGCTGCGCCGGGCCTCCGGAGACGACGACGGCGACGGCGACGGTTCGCCCCAGGTGCACCTGCCGCGCTGGCAGCGGGGGCTGTTCACCGCCACCTCCCGCCTGACCACCGACGCCGCCCGCTCCTTCGACCTCCCGTCGGCGCGCACCGTGGTGATGGGCTCGCGCATCGAGGTCTGACGGCCCCGCCGTCAGGGCGGTCGTCCGGCCTCAGCGGGCGGCGGAGAAGGGGGCCCCCGCGGAGAAGGCCCACCGGGCGAAGCGCTCCGCCACGAGCCGGTGCGTCGCGGCGTCGGGGTGGAGCGCGTCGGGCAGGGGGTGCTCCTCGGCGTCGGCGGGGCCGTACAGCTCCAGCCCGTCGAGCAGGTGCAGGTGCGGGTCCTCCGCCTGGCGCGCCCGCACCACCTCGGTGACCACCTCGCGGGTCGCCCGCAGCGACAGGCGCCCCGCAGGCACGTCCGCCGGGTCGCCGGTGGCGACGAAGCGCACGCCGCCGTCGTCCACGACCGGCGCCGACGGCCCCGGCACGTCCTCGTGGACGGGGCAGGCCAGTGCCGTCACCACCACCAGCGGGACCTCGGGGTGCCCCTCGCGGACGGTGTCGAGGAAGCCGTGCAGCGCCGGCCCGAACGCCCGGCGGCGCATGACGTCGCCGTTGACCACGTTGATGCCCACCTTCAGGCTGACCAGGTCTGCGGGGACGTCTCGCAGCGCCCGCGCCGTGAAGGGGTCCAGCAGCGCACTGCCGCCGAACCCCAGGTTCACCAGCTCCACCCCGCCCAGTGCGGCGGCCAGCGCCGGCCACGTGGTGCTGGGGCTGTCGGCGCCGGAGCCGTGGCTGATGGAGCTGCCGTGGTGCACCCAGACCGGACGCGACGCTCCACCCGGGCCCGCCCCCTCGGGCGCCGCGCTGACCGGGGCGTCCGCCCGCAGCGCCACCAGCGTGGTGATCTCGGTGTGGGGCAGCCACACCTCCAGGTGCTTCTCCCCGGGGGGCAGGTGCCGGAACCTGACCGTGCCCACGGGACCCCGGCGCAGCGCGCGGGCACCCGTGACCATGTCGATCTCGAGGACGTCGCCCCCTGGAGCGGTCGCGCGCTCCACGAGCACACCGTCCACCACGGCGTCGTAGACGCCGTCGGGCCGCGGCGGTGCTCCGGCGTAGCTGTTCGTGGTGCGGACCACGTCGAGCTCCAGCTGGGTGGCCGCCGTGCGCACCACCAGCCGCACCCCGGACGGCTGGGCCACCGCCATCGCCGTCTGCTCGTCGGGCACCTGCGCGCGCGCCCGCGCCGGCAGGCGCTGCGGAAGGAGCCCCCGCTCGGTGGGCACCAGGTCCAGCGCGCCGCGCACGAGGTCGGGGGTGATCGGGGTCGTCGTCCACGCGGTCACCGCCCCACCCTCGCAGGGACGGAGCGCCTCAGCGCGCGGTGGTCCGCGTGCGCGGCAGCGTCCCGCCGCTGCGCACGCCGTCGTCGTCCTCCTGGTCCGAGGGCACGTGGACGTCGACGACGAGCACGTCGACGGCCCCCACCCGCAGCCCCGTGAGGTCCCGCACCGCCTCGGCCACGGAGCGGCGCACGGACTGCGCGACCGCGGGCAGGGAGGTGCCGTGCTCGGCGACCACCTCCACCGCCACCTCGGCGCTGTCCGCGCCGACGGTCACCGCGACGCCCGCCGCCCGCCGCCCCGCACCGCCCACGGCGCGGACACCGGGCACGCCGCGGACGGCCGCGCTGGCCACCTCGAGCACGACGACCTCGCCGATGCGCGTGGTGCCCCGCTCCGCGCTCGAGGCGCCCGGAGTGCCGGTGGGGCTGGTGCTCTGTGCGTTCACGGGGTGCTCCTCGCGTCGTCCGTCCTGCTCGCGGTGCCGCTCTCGGCAGGCGGGTCCTCGACGAGGTCCGCGACCTCCCGCCGCCGCTCGACGTCCACGGGCGCCGAGCCCGGCACCGCGCGGAGGCCCACCCGCACCCGCTCGTACGGCACGACCTCCAGGTGCACCACGGGCCGCTCCTCGGAGAGCACCACCTCCAGCGGGAGCGGGTCGCCCGGGTCCTGCGCGTCCGTGCGCGCCTGGAGGGGCTCGCGCTCCACGCGCAGCACCTCGCGCCGCACCGCCACCACCAGGGTCACCTCCTCGGTGACCACCTCCCGGCGCACCCGCACGCGCTCGCGGGGCACGCGCCGCACCCCGACGTCGACGCGCTCCGCGGAGAGCACCACGTCGACGGCGGCGTCGTGACCGTCACGCGGGTGACCGGGTGCGCCGGGAGGTGCCACGTCCGGCTCCTCAGCGCTCGCGGCGGGTGTCCGCGCGCGGCGCGTCCTCGTCGAGGTCGATCTCCTCCTTGCGCACGTCAGCGGAGACGGTCCGCTCCTCGGAGACCTCCCGGGTCCCCACCCGCACGCGCTCGACGGGCTCGACGGTGGTGGAGGTGACCGGCACCTCCTCGTGGAGGACCACCTCGTGCTCCTCGTCGCTGAGCCCCGGACCGGACGTCGCCGCCCCGCGGTTGCGGTCGGTGATCGGCTCGCGCTCCACCACCACCTCCTCGTGGGAGGTGGGCACCTGCTGGGTCTGGGTCTCGGTGACGACGTGCTTGCGCAGGCGAGCACGGCCCGCCTCGCGCCGCTCGGTGCCCACCTCCAGGCGCTCCTCGGAGCGGGTCATCGCGTCGTCGGTGGTGGGCCCCGAGGTGTCGTGGCCCTCGGCGCGCGTGGTGCTCGTCCCGGTCGCCGTGCCCGCCCCGGCCGCGGGGCCGGCCTCGCCGCGGGCGGCGCCCAGGTCGTCGAGGCCCTCGTACTCGCCGCGTCGCTGCCCCGTCCCCTCGGTGTAGCCGGCGCCCGTGCCCGTCGTCGTGCCCGTCGTCGTGCCCGTCGTCGTTCCCGCGCCGAGCCCGTAGTGCTGGTGGAGCCGCTCCTCCTCCTCGGGCGTGAGCTGCCCGTCGGCGTCGGTGCGCGGGGCGTCCTTGACCTGGTCCTTGCTGTAGGGCACGCGCAGCTCGTCGTCGCTGGTGGTGGCGCCGGCCAGCGGCACGAAGGTCTCCCAGCTGCCGAACAGGCCGGTCCTCACGGTCACCCACTCGGGGCGGTCGGTCGCGTCGTCGAGGTAGACCTCGCCGACCTTGCCGATCTTGGAGCCGTCGGAGGCGTGGACGGTGGCGCGGCGCAGGGCGTCGACGTCGAAGGTGGTTCCGGTGGCCATGGCAGTCCTCCTGGAGGGACGTCCGCCGGGGGTACGCGCCCTGGGGCTGCGTGCTCGCCGGCAGGGACGGAGGCACCAGAGGCTTACGGCGTCATCCGACCTGCCTCCACAGTCCCAGCGCCCCCGGGGCTGCGCGAGCCGATCACCGGCTCAGGAGCGGGCCACGTCGGCGAGGTCGAGGTGGCCCGAGAGCACCTCGCGGGCCACGCGGTGGATGGTCGTGTCGGCGCTGAAGGCGTAGGCCCGCAGGTGCGCCAGGGCGTCGGCGGCACCGGCGCCGAGGCGCGCCCGCAGCATGCCGACGACGATGGGCAGCTCCTCGTCGGGCGCCGCGTCGTGCGTGAAGAGCTCCTCGGTGGTGGCCCGCTGCAGCACCACCGCCGTGACCAGCCCCGCCAGCGCCGTGAGGTCGGTGACCTGCGCGGGGGTGAACGGCTGGGGCTGGTCCCGCCCCACCGCCAGCAGCCCGAGGACGGCCGGACGCGCTGCCTCGTCGTCGTCGTCGGGAGCGGTGAGGGGACGGGCGCCGGGCAGCCGCAGCGGCAGCACCGCCAGGGAGCGCACCGGCACCTCCGGCGGCAGCGAGCTCAGCAGCAGCGGCCAGGGGCTCACCGCGGTGCGCAGGTCGTCGACGAGCACCGACGCTCCCGAGGCGAGCACGTCGATCCCGGGGCCCTGGACGAGGCTCTGCTGCAGGTCGCCGAAGTGCTCGAGCGCCGCGTCGGAGCCGCGCAGCGGAAGGCGGCCGTCGGCGTCGGTGGCGACGACGACGGCGACGCGGTCCCAGCCGACGGTCTCGCGCAGCGCCGCGCACACCCGCAGCTCCGGGGAGGGTCCGGGATCCACGGCCGCCCTCAGCGCCGCTCGGGCCTGCTCATGCTCCAGCCTGACACCGCAGCAGCGGGGGCGCACCGGGACGAGAGGGGTACGAGCCGCAGACCTTGAGGTCGGCCGCAGAGGCGCCTAGGCTCCCTCGCACCGGGTCGACGGAACGGCTCCACCTCTCCCTCCCCGAGGTGCATCGTGGCCGAGACCCCCTGGACCTCCCACCCCGACCCGGGACCGCGGGTCCTGCGACGCACCAGCTCCGAGGCAGCCACCACCACCCTGCGGTGGACGCACGACGGCGTGCTCGTCGAGGTCAGCGGAGAGCTCGACGTGGGCTGCGCCTCGCAGCTGGCCGAGGTGCGCCACGCGCTCGCCGCGTGGGCCCACCGCGCGGTGGTGGACGCCGGCGGTGTCACCTTCGTGGACGTCGGCGGGCTGCGGGCGGTGCTGGAGCTGGCCCCTCCGGGCGGATCCCTGCTCGTGCTCCGGCCCAGCCGCCCCCTGCTGCGCCCCCTCGACCTCCTCCAGGCGGCCACCGCGTGGCCGGCTGAGATGTCCGTGGGACCCCGCGAGGAGGCGCTCGTGCTGCGACGACCCGCTCCCGAGCCCGCCGAGCAGCGGGCTGCCGACGTCGCCGCGAGCGCGGTGCTCCCACCGCCGCGGAGCGGCTGAGGCGGTCGCCCGCAGACGCCGCAGGGGCGCCCACCGGAACCGGTGGGCGCCCCTGTCAGCGGGAGGGGTGGTCCAGGGCTCAGCCCTTGAACGCGTCCTTGACGTGCTCGCCGCGCTGCTTGAGGTCAGCCGCGGTCTGGTCGCGCTGGCCCTCGGCCTGCAGGTCGCGGTCGTCGGTCTTGTCGCCGACCGCCTCCTTGACCTTGCCGGCGGCCTCCTGAGCAGCGTTCTTGACCTTGTCGATGGCGGACATCCGCCCTCCTTCCTCGGGGTGCTCCGATCTTCGGCTCAGTCGGCGTCCTTCGCACGTCGAGCGGAGTCCGCCAGGAGGGTGCCGGCGATGCCGGCGAGGAAGACGTCCTTGGCGATGGCCTGCCCCTGCTCGGTCCAGCGCAGGCTGCCGGGCTCGCGCATGCCCGGCACGCGCAGGTACAGGCCGAGCAGGCCGCCGCTGAAGGCCGCGAGACCGGTGGCGACCAGGCCGGTGGGCACGAACGGCAGCAGCAGGGCCGACCCGAGCACGATCTCGGCGGTGGAGAGGGCCTTGACGAACTTCTGCGGCTCCACCTGCTGCAGGAACGGGTACGCGGTCGAGGCGAAGCCGTGCAGCCCCTCGGCCACCTCCTGGGGCGCGTTCCGCTTGGACAGCCCCGAGTTGAGGATGTAGGCGCCGCTCGCGAGGCGGGCCGGCAGGTGGGACGGCAGGACGGGGCTGCGCACGGAGGGCCTCCGGGGTTGTTCAGGGTCTGTTCGACGGGTCCACGAGCAGAAGCGCTGGTCACGCTAGCCAGGGCGACACTCCGGCGCGACCGGCGCCGATCCTCCGAAGTCCCAGAAGTCGGCCCCCGGCGTGGCTACCGTGGGTCGCGGGCCGCCGCAGCGACCGCTGCTGCGCGGGTCTCGACGCGGAGGGGTGACGTGGGGCGACGGGCGAAGCGAGGCTCCGGCCTCCGCCTGAAGCACCCTGCCGAGGGCGTCGCCCTGGGCGTGGCGGGTCTGCTCGTGGCCGCCACCCTCACGATCTCGCTGGGCGGGCTGCCGCACGGTGGGAGCACCGACGGCAGTGGTAGCCCCGGCTCCACCTCCGCGGCCGGGGCGGCCGGAGGCACCGCGGTGCGCGGCTCCGTGGCCGGCAGCGGCGGTGCGGCCGGCAGCGGCGGTGCGGCCACCGGGTCCGCGGCGACCCGCACCCCCACCTCCCTCAGCCAGACCCAGCGGCTGCGCCTGGCCCACCTGGTCACCGGGCTGCCTCCGCTGCTGGTCGTCACGGACCTCGAGGGACCCCTGCTGCCCGGCGCGGGCGTCATGCGGCTGCCCAGCGGCTACCGCGTGGCCGCCAGCGACCAGCGCGCCATGAGCGACGACGAGACGGGCCTGCCGAGCCTGGAGGTGCCGCTCCCCACCCCCGAGCCCTCCAGCGCTCCCGGCGACGGGCTGGGCGAGGGGAGCAGCAGCGACACCGCGACCCCCCCGACGTCAGCTCCGCCCAGCGGGTCCGGTGGCAGCGCCTCTCCCGGCGGCTCGGCGAGCAGCTCCACGGGCGGGCCGAGCGCCGGCTCCACGGGCGGCACGGCGGACCGGGGGAGCGAGTCCTCCGCCGGCTCGGGCCCGAGCTCGGGCTCCGGGGCCGGGGCCGGGTCCGGGTCCGCAGACCCCGGCACCACCGCCGGGCTGACGGCGACCACCGGCACGACCGGGGGCGCGGCAGGCGCCAGCACGGGTGCGGGCGACGGCACCGGGACGCCGACCCCGACGGACGGCCGCGGCGCCTCCGCGGACGCGCACGGCGGGAGCGCGTCGGGAGCCGTCCCGGCCAGCGGTGTCACCGCCCTGTCCGCGCCCGCCAGCAGCACGGCCTCGGAGCCCGCGCCGCGGTCGTCCGCGGAGCCGTCAGAGGAGACGACCGGCGCCAGCCCCGCGGGCTGAGGTCAGCCGCGCCGCTCGCTCGCCAGCGCCGCCGCCCCCACGATCCCCGCGGAGTTCAGCAGCTGCGCCGGCACGATCGGCGTGCGCAGCTTGAGCTCGGGCAGGAACTTCTCCGACTTCTTGGAGACCCCGCCGCCGACGACGATGAGGTCCGGCCACAGCAGCGCCTCCAGGGACTGGAAGTACTTGTTGAGGCGCTTGGCCCAGTGCGACCAGGACAGGTCGTCGCGCTCGCGCGCGGCGTCGGAGGCGCGGGTCTCGGCGTCGTGCCCGTCCACCTCCAGGTGGCCCAGCTCGGTGTTGGGCAGCAGCACGCCGTCGACCATCACCGCGGTGCCGATGCCCGTGCCCAGGGTGGCCAGGACGACCACGCCCCTGACGCCCTTCGCAGCGCCGTAGCGGGCCTCGGCGACGCCGGCGGCGTCAGCGTCGTTGACGACGTGCACCGGGTGGCCGGTGACGGCGGTCATGAGGGTGGCGACGTCGAAGTCGATCCAGCCCTTGTCGACGTTGGCGGCGGTGCGGGCCACGCCGTGCTGGATGACGGCGGGGAACGTGATGCCGACCGGCAGGCCGGCGCCGCCGTCGGGCAGGCCCTCGCCGATCTGGTCGACGATCTGCTTGACCACGCGGGAGACGGCGTCCGGCGTGGACGGCTGCGGCGTGGGGATGCGGACTCGCTCGGCGGAGAACTCGCCGGTGGCGAGGTCGACGGGGGCGCCCTTGATGCCCGAGCCGCCGATGTCGATGCCGATGCCGGTCCCGCTCAGCGCGCCCGGGGCGCTGCCCGACGCCGCGTCCGGCGTCGTCGTCGGAGTGGTGGTCGGCTCGGTGGAGGTCTCGGGTGCCACGACGCCGCAGGCTAGCCCGCCCGGCGGCTCACGGCAGCGTCAGGACCTCCGCTCCGGTCTCGGTGACCAGCACGGTGTGCTCGAACTGGGCGACGCGGCCGCCGTCGCGGGTGACCACGGTCCAGCCGTCGTCCCACAGGTCCACCGCGGGGCCGCCAGCGGTGATCATGGGCTCCACGGTGAAGGTCATCCCGGTCACGATGACGTCGGCGTGCTCAGGGGCGGCGTCGTGGTGGGGGATGACCAGGCCCGAGTGGAACGCCGTGCCGATGCCGTGGCCGGTGTACTCCTTCACGGACCCGTAGCCGTGGCGGCGGGCGGCGCTCTCCACCACGCGGCCGATGACGTTGACCTCCCGCCCGGGGCGCACGGCGGCGATGCCGCGGTCGGTGGCGGCGCGGGCCCGCTCCAGCAGCAGCGCGCTGGCCTCGTCGAGCTCACCGGCGCCGAACGTGACGCACGTGTCGCCGTGCACGCCCACGCCGTCCAGGACCACGTAGGCGGTGACGTCGACGCTGCACAGGTCGCCCTCGACCAGCGGTCGGTCGTCGGGGATCCCGTGGCAGACCACCTCGTTGACGCTCGTGCAGCAGGACTTGGGGAAGCCCCGGTAGCCGAGCGTGGAGGGGTAGGCGCCGTGGTCGAGGAGGAACTCGTGGACGACGGCGTCGACCGCGTCCGTCGTGGTGCCCGGCCGCACGTGCCGGCCCGCCTCGGCGGCCGCCTGCGCGGCGAGCCGGCAGGCGGTGCGCATCCGCTCGACCACCTCGGCGGGCTGGACGTGCGGGCCGCGGTAGGGCGCCGGGTGCGGCCTGTCGACGTACTCCGGGCGGGGGATGCTGGCCGGCACGGGGCGGCGGGGGCTGACGACGCCGGCGACGACGGGGCTGGAGGGGGCGCGCTGCGGCACGGCGGGCGAGTCTAGGTCGGCCCGTGTCGCGGACCGCGGGCACCGGGAGGACGATCACGCGCATGAGCGAGCAGTTCTGGTTCAACACGAAGACCGGCCAGGTCGACGTCGGCCACCTCAAGCCCGGCGCCACCCTCATGGGTCCGTACGCCAGCCGCGAGGAGGCCGAGCAGGCCCTGCAGACGGCCCGTGAGAAGACCGAGGCCTGGGACCGCGCCGAGGAGGACTGAGTCCAGGGGGACTGAGCCCCGCGCCGGCGGGCAGGCGGGACCACCCGCGTCCGGACGGCCGTCCGTGGACGCTGTCCTCCGGTCTGGTGGTCCACACCGGAGCGCAGCGCCCGCGGTCGCAACGGGGGACCCCTGCGGACAGGACCGGTCCGCAACCGCCGTGCCGGCGCCCACGGGTGAGGGCGAGGATGTGCGCCGTGCTCGAGACGTCCGCCCGGTTGCTCCGCCTGCTGTCCCTCCTCGCCTCCCGGCGCAGCTGGGCCGGTGAGGAGCTCGCCGAGCGCCTCGAGGTGACCCCGCGCACCGTGCGCCGCGACGTCGACAAGCTGCGCTCCCTCGGCTACCAGGTCGACGCGGCGCCCGGGGCCAGCGGCGGCTACCGGCTGCGCGCGGGCAGCTCCCTGCCGCCGCTGCTGCTGGACGACGAGGAGGCCGTCGCGGTGGCCGTCGGCCTGCGCACCGCCGCCGGCGCCGGCGTCACGGGCATCGCGGAGGCGGCGGTGCGGGCGCTCGCCGGGCTGGAGCAGGTGCTGCCGAAGCGGCTGCGGCCGCGCGTGGAGGCGCTGGGCGAGGCCACCGTGCCGCTCACGGGCGGCGGGCCCACCGTCGACGGCGACGTGCTGGTGCTGCTGGCCGCCGCCTGCCGCGACTCCGAGCGCGTCCGGTTCGAGCACACCGACGGCACGGGCCGGGCGAGCCAGCGGCACGCGGTGCCGCACCGGCTCGTGCACACCGGACGGCGCTGGTACCTCGTGGCGCTGGACCTCGACCGCGGACCCGGCGACCCGCCGCGGGGGGAGTGGCGCAGCTACCGGGTGGACCGGATGCGCGCGCCGCGGACCACGGGGCGCCGCCAGCAGCTGGTCGACCCTCCGGACGCCGCGGCCTTCGTGTCCGCCGGCGTCTCGACGGCCCCTACCGGTGGACCGCGGTGGTGCGGCTGCAGGCGCCGCAGGAGGTGGTGGCGCGGCGGGTGCCGCCCACGGTCGGGCGGCTGGAGGCCGACGGCGACGACGCGTGCGTGCTCACCACCGGGGCTGACTCCCTCGACGTCGTGGCGGCGCAGCTGGCCCGGCTCGGGGTGCCCTTCACCGTGGTCTCGCCGCCGCAGCTGAAGGCGGCGGTGCGCTCCCTGGGGTGGAGGCTCGTGGCCTCCGCGGACGCGAGCTGACCGCGGACGGGCCTTGCGTGGTCGTCATGAGCGGTGGAGCTGACGTCCCAGCGGTCCCGAGTGTGCAGGTGGTCATCGACTGCGCCGACCCCCACGCCCAGGCGGAGTTCTGGGCCGCGGCCCTGGGCTACGAGGTGGAGGACGTCGAGCCCCTCGCCCGGCGCATGCTGGAGGCCGGGTACGCGACGGGTGCCGACGTCATGACGCGCGGGGGAACGCTCGTGTGGCGCGACGCCGCAGCGGCCCGCGACCCCGGAGGCGTGCGGCCGCGTCTGTACCTGCAGCGCGTCCCGGAGCCGAAGACGGTGAAGAACCGGGTCCACCTCGACCTGCACGTCGGGCCGGAACTGGTGGACTCCGAGGTCGCGCGCCTCGAGGGGCTTGGTGCCGTGCGCGCGGGGGAGGGGCGGCAGGGCCCGCAGCGCTGGGTGGTCATGACCGACCCCGAGGGCAACGAGCTCTGCGTCAGCTGACCTGGTCCGGGAAGGTGTGCTCCGGGCCGGGGAAGGCGCGCGAGCGCACCTCCGCGGCGTACTCGGCAGCGGCCTCGCGCAGCGCCGTGCGCAGCTGCGCGTAGGCCTTGGCCAGCTTGGGCGTGCGCGCCGACAGGCCCGCCATGTCCAGCCACACGAGCACCTGCCCGTCGCAGCCGGGGCCCGCGCCGATGCCGATGGTGGGGATGTCCAGAGCCGCGGTGACCCGCTCGGCCACCGCGCCCGGCACCACCTCGAGGACGACGGCGAAGGCTCCCGCCTCCTGCAGCGCCAGCGCGTCGGCGAGGAGCTCCTCGGCGGCGGCACCGCGGCCCTGCACGCGGGGACCGCCCATGGCGTTGACCGACTGCGGCGTGAACCCCAGGTGCCCCATCACGGGGATGCCCGCGTCGACGAGCGCCTTGACCGCCGGCGCCACGCGGCGGCCGCCCTCCAGCTTCACGCCGTGCGCGAGGCCCTCCTTGAGCATCCGCACGCCGGTCCGCAGCGCCTGCGCCGGGCCCTCCTCGTAGGAGCCGAACGGCAGGTCGGCGACGACGAACGGCCGCCCGCCGCGCGAGGCGACCGCCCGCACGTGCGGCAGCAGGTCCTCCACGGTGACCGGCAGGGTGGTGGCGTGGCCGTGGAGGTTGTCACCCACGGAGTCGCCCACGAGCAGCACGTCGACACCCGCCTCGGCGAAGACGTCGGCCGTGACCGCGTCGTAGGCGGTGAGCATGGTGATCGGCTGACCGGCGGCCTTCATCTCGCGCAGGTGGTGCACCCGCACGCGCCTGGGGGCGATCTGCTCGCTCATCGGGACTGCTGCTCCCGCCAGTGGGTGGTGATGGGCAGGCGCCGGTCTCGTCCGAACGCCACCGAGCTGATCTTCACCCCGGGCGCGAACTGCCGCCGCTTCCACTCCGCGCGGTCCACCAGGCCGACGACCTCGTCGACGACGTCGGCCTCGAAGCCCGCCTCCAGCAGCTCGCTGCGGCCCTGCGCGCCCACCACGTAGTGCTCCAGCACCTCGTCGAGCACCTCGTACGGGGGCAGGGAGTCCTGGTCGGTCTGACCCGGGCGCAGCTCCGCCGACGGCACCTTGGAGATCGAGTTCTCCGGGATCGGAGGCACCTCGCCGCGCGCGGCCGCCTGCGCGTTGCGCCAGCGCGACAGCTCCCACACGAGCATCTTGGGAACGTCCTTGAGCGGGGCGTACCCGCCCACGGAGTCGCCGTACAGCGTGGAGTAGCCGACGCTCAGCTCGGACTTGTTGGACGTGGCCAGCACGAGGTGGCCCTCGGAGTTGCTCAGCGCCATGAGCGTGGTGCCGCGCACGCGCGCCTGGAGGTTCTCCTCGGCCACCGGCGACAGCGTCATCGCCTCGCCGAGCCCCGCGGTGAAGGCGTCGACCATGGGCGCGATGGGGATCGTCCGGTAGTCCAGCCCCGTGCGGGCGGCGAGGTCGTCGGCGTCGCTGCGGGAGTGCTCGCTGGAGTACGACGACGGAAGCGAGATGCCCGTCACCGCCTCCGGGCCCAGCGCGTCCACCGCGATCGCCGCCACCAGCGCCGAGTCGATCCCGCCGGACAGCCCGAGGGCCACCTTGCGGAAGCCGTTCTTGCGGACGTAGTCGCCCAGGCCCAGCTGGAGCGCCGCCCACACCTCGCCGACCTCGTCGAGGCGCTCGCGCTCACCGCGGTCCACGGACTCCAGCGCAGGACGCTCGCGACCAGCGGTGGCGGGTGCGTCGCTGACGACGACGTGCTGCACGCCCGCCGGAAGCGCCTGCGGGTCGAGCCCGTTCTGCGGCAGGTCGACGTCCACGAGCAGCAGGTCCTCTGCGAACTGCGCCCCGCGGGCCAGCAGCTCGCCGTCCGCGGCCACCACCAGGGAGTCGCCGTCGAAGACGAGGTCGTCCTGGCCGCCCACGAGGTTGAGCCACGCCAGCGGGCAGCCCGCCTCGCGCGCGCGCCGCTGCGCCAGGGCCAGGCGCGTGTCGTCCTTGTCGCGCTCCCACGGCGAGCCGTTGAGCACGAGCAGGAGCTCGGCGCCGGCCTCGCGGGCGCGCTCGACCGGCCCGCCGTCCTGCCACAGGTCCTCGCAGATGACCACGGCCACGTCGACCCCGCCGATGCGCGCCACGAGCAGGTCGCGGCCGGGCACGAAGAAGCGGAACTCGTCGAAGACGCCGTAGTTCGGCAGGTGGTGCTTGGCGTACCGGGCCACCACCTGGCCGCGGTGCAGCACCGCGGCGCAGTTCTGCGGCATGCCCTTGGGCACGCCCACCACCCCGCGCTCGTCGCGGCCGGAGCCGGCGCGGGCGGCGGCCTCGGCGTCGAGCTGGGTCTCGGGGTCGGTGACCCGGTCGAGGTAGCCGACGACGACGGGGACCTCGCCCAGCCCGTCCGCGGCGAGGTCGCGCGCGAGCTGCTGCACGCACGCACGGGACGCCTCCACGAAGGACGAGCGCAGCGACAGGTCCTCCACGGGGTACCCGGTGAGCACCATCTCGGGGAAGGCCACCAGGTCGGCGCCCGCGGCGGCGGCGCGGGCGGTGCGCTCGCGCACCAGCGCCGCGTTGCCCGGCAGGTCTCCGACGGTGGCGTTGACCTGGGCCAGCCCGAGGCGCAGCTGCGTCATGGTTCGAGCCTAGCCAGCGCTGCGGGGACGGCCGCCATCGCTCGTGCGAGCACCCGGGTGCTCGCCGTCGTCGTCCTGAGGGGGAGCCGAGGAGCCGTCACCGCCGCCGCTGCGGCGCACGTCGACCACGGCCACCACGAGCGCCGCCAGCACGAGCGCCGCGCTCATGCCGAGCGCCGCGGAGAGCCCGTCGCGGGGGTCGCCGGCGCCGCTCACGGAGAGGAACACCGCGCTCACCACCGCCAGGCCGATGCCCGACCCGACGCGCTGGAAGGTCTGGAACACCCCGGACGCGCTGCCGGCGTCCCGCCCGTCGATGTTCGCCAGCGACAGGTTCACGTTGGGCCCGATGACGATGCCGCTGCCGAACCCGGCCACGAGGAACGGCACCAGCAGGAGCAGGCCCGTCCACCCGTCACCGACGGCGGGGGCCACCAGCTCGACCACGGCGATGACCCCCAGCAGACCGGTGATGACCGCGACCAGGCCTCGCACCACCAGGTGCCGCCCCTGGGCCACGACGCGCCTGCCGGCCCACGGCGCCGCCACCGCCGAGGCCAGCGCGAACGGCGTCTGGGTCAGGCCCGCCTCCAGAGCGGAGTAGCGCAGCGCGTCCTGCAGGTACAGCGTGACCGTGAAGAAGATCGCGATGAAGCCGCCGAAGTAGAGCGACCCGAGCAGCACCCCCGGGCCGAACCCGGGTGCCTTGAGGAGTCCCGGCCGTGCCAGCGGCAGGTGACCAGCGGCGGCGTAGCGGCGCTCCCAGCGCACGAACCCCCAGCCGCTGGCCGCGGCGACCACCAGGGCGACCACCACGAGCAGCGGGCCGAGCACCTCCCGCTCCTGCACCGCACCGAGCACGAGGCCCACGGCGACGGCGAGCAGCACCGTGCCCACCCAGTCCAGCCGCGAGCGCTCGGCGCTGGCGCGGTCGGAGATGAGCTTGAGCCCGAGCACGAAGGCGACCGCGGCCACCGGCATGTTGACGAGGAAGACGAGCCGCCAGGACTCCTCCCACGGGACGAGCGTGATGATCACGCCGCCGAGCAGCGGGCCGACCGCCGTCGACAGTCCCACCGTGGCCCCGAACCTGCCGAAGGCGCGGCCGCGCTCGGCGCCGCGGAACTCGGAGTTGATGATCGCGGTGATCTGCGGGTTGAGGACGCCCGCGCCCAGCCCCTGCGCGATGCGCGCGGCGATGAGCGCCTCCGGGCTCGGTGCCAGGCCGCAGGCCAGCGAGCCGAGCGCGAAGAGCACCAGCCCCACGAGGAAGATCTTCTTGCGGCCGAACGAGTCGCCCAGGCGCCCCGCGGGCACCAGCGCCAGGCCGAAGACCACGGCGTACCCCGTGACGACCCACTGCAGCTGGCTGCCGGAGGCGCCCAGGCCCGAGGAGATCGACGGCAGCGCGACGTTGACGATGCTGACGTCGAGCAGGGTCATGAAGCCCGTGACCAGGCAGACCCACAGGACGCGCCAGCGGTTCGGGTCGAGGCCCCCGCCGCCCGGGCTGCCGTCTGGGCTGCCGCCTGCGCGCGGTGGACGGGGGGTGGTCACGACTGACCATCCTCGGTCCGGTCGGGCGCTCGCGCGCGTTCGGCATGATGCCCCCATGGACAGGCAGCAGGAGTTCGTGCTCCGATCGGTGGAAGAGCGCGACATCCGGTTCATCCGGCTGTGGTTCACCGACGTCAACGGGTCGTTGAAGTCGGTGGCCGTGGCCCCCGCGGAGCTGGAGAGCGCCTTCTCGGAGGGCATCGGCTTCGACGGCAGCGCCATCGAGGGGCTGACGCGCGTCTCGGAGGCGGACATGCTCATGCGGCCCGACCCGGCGACCTACCAGGTGCTGCCGTGGCGCACCGACGCCGTCTCCGGCCAGGGCACGGCGAGGATGTTCTGCGACATCCTCACCCCCGAGGGCACGCCCGCCGCGTCGGACTCCCGGCAGGTGCTCAAGCGGGTGCTGGCGAGGGCCGCCGACGCCGGCTTCACCTTCTACACGCACCCCGAGGTCGAGTTCTACCTGCTCGCCGACGACGCCCGGAAGACCGGCGTGCCGGTGCCGATCGACTCCGGCGGCTTCTTCGACCACGTCGCACGGGGGGAGGGCCAGGACTTCCGGCGCCAGGCGATCTCCATGCTCGAGGCGATGGGCATCTCGGTGGAGTTCAGCCACCACGAGGCCGGCCCGGGGCAGAACGAGATCGACCTGCGCTACGCCGACGCCCTCTCGACCGCCGACAACATCATGACCTTCCGCACGGTGATCAAGGAGGTCGCGATCCAGCAGGGCGTCTACGCGACCTTCATGCCCAAGCCCATGGCGGGCCAGCCCGGCTCCGGCATGCACACGCACATGTCGCTGTTCGAGGGCGACCGCAACGCCTTCCACGACCCGGGCGGGCAGTACGGCCTGTCCAAGACGGGCCGCTCGTTCATCGCGGGGCTGCTGCACCACGCGCACGAGATCACCGCGGTGACCAACCAGTACGTGAACTCCTACAAGCGGCTGTGGGGCGGTGACGAGGCGCCGTCCTACGTCTGCTGGGGCCACAACAACCGCTCCGCGCTGGTCCGCGTGCCCATGTACAAGCCGCGCAAGGCCGGCGCCGCGCGCGTGGAGTACCGGGCGCTCGACTCCGCCGCCAACCCGTACCTGTCGTTCGCGCTGCTGCTCGCCGCGGGCCTCAAGGGCGTGGAGGAGGGCTACGAGCTGCCCGAGCCCACCGACGAGGACGTCACGCGCATGACCCCCGCCGAGCGGAAGGTCATGGGCATCACGCCGCTGCCCGCGAGCCTCGACAGGGCGCTGACCGCGCTGGAGGCCTCCGACCTCGTGGCCGAGACCCTCGGCGAGCACGTGGTCGACTACCTCCTGCGCGACAAGCGCGAGGAGTGGAACCAGTACCGGGCGCAGGTCACCCCGTACGAGCTGCGGCGGCACCTCCCGGTGCTGTGAGCGCCTCCCACCCGGTGGTGCTCGTCGTCGAGCACGAGGCCGCCTGCGGCCTGGGGCGGCTCGGGCCCGCCCTGACCGGCGCCCGGCTGGACGTGCGCCGCCCCTGGGCGGGCGACGTCCTGCCGACCGGGCGCGACGCGCTGGCCGGCGTCGACGCGCTCGTCGTCCTGGGTGGTCAGGTGGCCGCCTGGGACGACGACGTCGCGCCGTGGCTTCCGGACACCCGCGCGCTGCTCGCCCGCGCCGCGTCGGCCGGCGTGGCCGCGCTGGGGGTGTGCCTGGGGGCGCAGCTGCTGGCGCTGGCCACCGGCGGCCGCGTGGAGCGCGGCGCAGCGGGACCCGAGGCGGGGCTGCTGCCGGTGGGCGCCACCGCCGCCGGGCGCGACGACGCGCTGGTCGGCGCCGTCGTCGAGGTGTTCGGCGAGCGGTGGGAGGCACCCCAGGCGCACGGTGATGCCGTGACCGCGCTGCCGCCCGACGCCGAGCTGCTCGCCTCCAGCGACCTCTACCCCGTGCAGGCGCTGCGCGTGGGGGAGCGCGCCTGGGGCGTGCAGTACCACCCGGAGGTCACCCCGGCCGACCTCCTGGGCTGGCTGCAGGACCACCACGCCGAGCTGCTGGCGGCCCGCGGCAGCAGCGTCGCCGAGCAGCGGGCGGCGGTCGCCGAGGCGGAGCCGGCGCTCGCGCGGCTGGCGGCCGTGCACGGGCGCGCCCTGCTCGAGGCCGCGCTGGAGCCGTCCCGGTGAGCCGGGTCGCCGCCGCCGGCGGCTCAGCCGGTCAGGAGCCCGGCGCGCGCCTCGACAGCGCCGCCGCCCAGCTGCTGCGCACCGGCTTCACCGGCGGCCGCAGCGCGGTGAAGCTGCTCTCGGACCGCTCCCTGGAACCGCTGGCCCGGCGCGCGGGCGGCCTGGAGGGCGTCGTCGCGGCGCTCGGCGCCACCGCCGACCCCGACCGCGGGCTGCTGGTGCTGGTGCGCCTGCTGGAGCGCACCGACGACCCGGCCCTGCTCGACGTGCTCGCCCAGCCCTCCCCCGTGCGAGACCGGCTGCTGGCGGTGCTCGGGGGGTCCGTCGCCCTCGGCGAGCAGCTGGTGCGCCACCCGCAGCAGTGGCGCGCCGTCACCGACGACCCGCTGCGCCCGCCGGTGGACGAGGGCGTGGACGGCGTCGGGGACGACGACGACACCGACCGCGGCGGCGACCGCGCCGCGGTGCGCGCGCTCCTGCTGCGGGCCGTCGGCGCCGACCCCGCCGACGCCGCGCCCGTGGCGGCGGTGTCCGGGGACGCCGGCCGGGACGCGCTGCGCGTGGCCTACCGCGAGCGGCTGCTGGCGATCGCGGGAGCCGACCTCGCCAGCCCCGACCCGCTCGCCGCGGTGGACGCCGTGACGCGGTCCCTGTCCGACCTCGCCGACGCCGCCCTGGAGACGGCCCTGGCCCTGGCCCGTGCGGGCGTGGAGGGCCACGAGGCCTGCCGGATCGCGGTCATCGCCATGGGCAAGTGCGGTGCGCGGGAGCTGAACTACGTCAGCGACGTCGACGTCGTCTACGTCGTCGCGCCCAGCCTCGACGCGGACGGCGCCGACGAGGAGACCGCCACCGCCGTGGGCACGAGGCTGGCCACCGAGCTGGCGCTGGCGTGCTCGGCGACCACGGCCGAGGGCGTGCTGTGGCCGGTGGACCCCAACCTGCGCCCGGAGGGCCGCGACGGCCCGCTGGTGCGCACCCTGGAGAGCCACCTGCAGTACTACCGCCGGTGGGCGAAGACGTGGGAGTTCCAGGCCCTGCTCAAGGCCCGCCCGGCCGCGGGCGACCCCGACCTGGGCGCCGCGTACGCCGCCGCCACCGCCGACCTCGTGTGGCGCGCCGCCGACCGCCCCGACCTCGTGCCCGGCGCCCAGGCGATGCGCCGCCGCGTGGAGGACCACGTCCCGCCCAAGGAGCGCGAGCGCCAGCTCAAGCTCGGCCGCGGCGGGCTGCGCGACGTCGAGTTCAGCCTCCAGCTGCTGCAGCTCGTGCACGGGCGCACCGACCCCGCGCTGCGCACCGCCAACACGCTCGACGCGCTGCAGCGCCTGGCCGCCTACGGCTACGTGGGGCGGCACGACGCCGCCGAGCTCGACCACGACTACCGCTTCCTGCGGGTGCTGGAGCACCGGCTGCAGCTCAAGGCCGTGCAGCGGACGCACCTGCTGCCCACGAGCGAGGCCGACCTGCGCCGCCTCGGCCGCGCCGCGGGCGTGCCGGGCGGCGTGGAGGGCCTCCAGCGCGAGCTGGCCGTGGTCCGGCGCCGCGTGCGCCGCCTGCACGAGGCGCTGTTCTACCGGCCGCTGCTCGCCGCCGTCGCCGCGCTCAAGCCCGACGAGGTGCGCCTGTCGCCCGCGGCCGCGCAGGCGCGGCTGGGCGCTCTGGGCTACCGCGACCCGGCCGGTGCGCTGCGCCACATCGCGGCGCTCAGCTCGGGCGTGAGCCGGCGGGCGGCCATCCAGCGGCAGCTGCTGCCGGTGATGCTCGGGTGGTTCGCCGACGGCGCGGGGCCCGACGAGGGGCTGCTCAGCTTCCGGCGGATCAGCGAGAAGCTCGGCGGCTCGCACTGGTACCTCAAGATGCTGCGCGACGAGGGCGCCGCGGCCCAGCGCGTGGCGGTGGCGACGTCGTCGTCGCGGCTGGTCGCCGACGGCCTCGAGCGCGACGGGGAAGCCGTCCGCTGGCTCGGGGACGACGCCGAGCTGGCGCCCCGCACGCGCTCGGCGCTGCGGGCGGAGGTCGGGCGGGCGAGCGCCCGCCACGACGACCTCGCCGACGCCGCCGGCGTGGTCCGGCGCCTGAGGGGGCGGGAGGTGCTGCGCACGGCGCTGGCCGACGTCCTGGGGCTCCTGGAGGGGCCTGCCGTGCGCGAGGCGCTGAGCACGGCCACCGGGGCCGTGCTCGACGCGGCGCTCGAGGTGGCCTGGCGCGCGCCCGCGGTGGTGGCGGCGGGTGGCGGTGAGCGGGTGACGCGCTTCGCCGTCGTCGGGATGGGACGCCTGGGCGGCGCGGAGATGGGCTACGGCTCCGACGCCGACGTCGTCTTCGTCCACGACCCCCTGCCGGGCGTGCGCGGCGCCGACGCGCAGGACCAGGCCCTGGCCCTGGCCGCGGAGGTGACGAGGATCCTCACCGCCCCCGGCCCAGAGCCGGCGTTGGAGGTGGACGCGCGGCTGCGCCCGGAGGGCCGCAACGGGCCGCTGGCCCGCTCGCTCGGCTCGTGCCGGGAGTACTACCGCCGTTGGTCGGAGCCCTGGGAGGCGCAGGCGCTGCTGCGGGCCGTCCCGACCGCCGGTGACCTCGACGTGGGGCGTGCGTTCTGCTCGCTGGTCGACCCGCTGCGCCACCCCGACGGCGGCGCCGACGAGGCGGTGCTGCGCGAGGTGCGGCGCGTCAAGGCGCGCGTGGAGGGCGAGCGGCTGCCGCGCGGCATCGACCCGCGCCGCCACCTCAAGCTGGGGCCGGGCGGGCTGGCCGACGTCGAGTGGACCGCCCAGCTGCTGCAGCTGCGCCACAGCGGTGACCTCCCGGCCCTGCGCACCCCGTCCACGACGGGGGCGCTGCGCGCCGCCGCCGAGGCGGGGCTGGTCGCCGAGCGCGACGTCGAGGTGCTCGTGGAGGCGTGGGAGTTCGCGTCCCGCCTGCGGGACGCCCTCGTGCTCCACAGCGGCCGCCCCACCGACGTGCTGCCGCGGGAGGCGCGCGACCTCGACGCCGCCGCCCGGCTGCTGGGCTACCCGGCCGGGTCGGCCACGACGGTGGAGGACGACCTGCGCCGCTCGTCGCGCCGGGCCCGCGCCGTGGTGGAGCGCGTCTTCTACGGCTGACGTGCGGGTGCGCGGTGGTCGGGAGAGGCTGCGTCGGTGGACCTGCAGGGTGCTCGGGTGCTGGTGACGGGTGCGACCGGAGGGCTCGGCCGACCGACGGTCGCCCGCCTCGCGGGGGCGGGGGCGCGCCTGGCGCTGACCGCCCGGGACTCCGGTCGCCTGGAGGAGCTGGCGGGTTCCCTCGAAGGGGACCGGGCCCTGGCCGTGACGGCCGACCTCACCCTGCCCGACCAGCCGCAGGCCGTCGTCGACGCGGCGGTGGACCACCTGGGCGGCCTCGACGCCGTCGTCCACCTGGCGGGCGCGTCGGGCTTCTCCGCGGTGGGCGCGGAGGACGACGACGTCCTGGACGAGCTGCTCCTCGTCGACTACCTGGCACCGGTGCGCCTGCTGCGCGCCGCCCTGCCGGCGCTGCGCGAGACGAAGGGCACCGCGCTCGTGGTGACTGCCGTGCTCGCCGAGGGTCCGGTCGCGGGGATGGCCGCGTACGGCGCGGCGAAGGCGGCGCTGTCCAGCTACGTCGGCGCGGCCGCCAAGGAGCTGCGCCGCGACGGCGTCCGCGTGGTGGACGCCCGCCCGCCGCACACGGAGACCGGCCTCGCCGACCGGCCCCTGACGGGCACCGCGCCGAAGCTCCCGCGCGGCAAGGACCCCGACGACGTCGCCGCCCGCCTCGTGCAGGCCCTCGTCGACGACGAGCGCGAGGTCCCCTCCTCGGCCTTCTGACCCCGCGGCGGGGTCAGCAGCCGCAGCTCTTCAGCGTCGGGTCCAGCGGGGTGTGCTCGGCGATGACGCGGCCCTCGGCGTTGAACCAGGTGAACAGCTCGACGCCGTCGACGACGCCCTCGCTGACCAGACGCACTTCCTCCTCGCTCGCGCTCACGCCGCTCATCCTGGCGCGCTGGGCGCCCGGCGGCGAGGGCTCTTGCCCCGCCACTCCAGTGACTGCGCGTCCAAGGGGCGCAGCACCTCGTCACCGCCGTCGGCGACCTCCTCCGCCAGGGCCACGGCCCGTGCCAGCTGCTCGTCGGAGAGCCGCTCGAACGCCGGCCCGCGGCGCCCCGCTGCGCCGGAGCGGCCGAGCACGTCGTACCAGCGCCCGCCCACGGCGTGGTCGAGCACCACGCGGCCCAGGCAGTGGTCGGCGTGCACCACCCAGCGCTCGCGCGCTGCCCGCTCCGGCAGCTCGTGCAGCACCAACTGCCGGTAGCGCGCCAGCAGCTCCGCCCTCCGGGCTGCGGCCCCGCGCTCGCGCACCGGCCCATCGCTCACCGGCCCGTCGCTCACTGGCCCAGCGACCGGGCCACGGCCTCCAGCGGCGGCGGGACCACGCGGCGGGCGCGCAGGGCCCGCGGGGCGTCGCGCAGGGCCGGGACGAGCGCCGCGCGCTCCGGGCCGCCGGCTCGCCATGCGCGCGCGGTCCGCGCCGCCACCACGGGCCAGGGCCGCCGCATGAGCGCCGTGAGCAGCGCCGAGCGCGTGATGCGGGTGCGGCGCCGCTCGTCGGTGTCTCGCGAGGCCGACTTCTTGGGGTGGTGGTGCACCACCAGCTCGGGCACGTAGGCGCTGCCCCACCCGTCGCGCGCGAGGTCGAGCGCCACCCGCTCCTCCTCGCCGGGGAAGACCACCACGTCGTCGAAGCCGCCGACGGCCAGGAACGCCGACCGGCGGACCACCGCGGCGCAGGCGATGAAGCCCAGCGTCGACGGCCCGGGCAGGTCGGGCTCGGTCCCCAGCGGTGCGGCGGCCAGCACGTCGTTGAACGGGTCGGGCCGCTCGGCCTCGCCCACGAGGATGCGCGCGGTCAGCAGCCCCGCCCGCGGGTGCGCGTCGAGCAGCTCCGCGGCGTGCTCCAGCGACCCGGGCGCCCACCAGGAGTCGTCGTCGGCGAAGGCCACGTAGGGCGTCGAGGCCCGCTCCACGCCGAGCGTGCGGGCGGCCGCTCCGCGGTTGGCCGGCAGGGGGACCACCTCCACCTGCGGCAGCGCGGCGCGGACGGCCTCGACGGTGCCGTCGCGGCTGCCGTTGTCGACCAGCAGCACGCGCAGTCCCTGCGCGAGGTGGCGCGGCAGGGAGGCCAGCAGCTCCTCGCGCCGGTCCATGCTCGCCACCACCACGGTCACGGAGTCCGAGGGCGCGCTCATCCGACGTAGCTCCTCGCCGTCGAGCGGGTCTGGGCGTCCTCCAGGGCGAGGAAGCGCGCCTCGGCGTGCGGCGGCAGCGGCCGGCGCTCGCGCAGCACCCACGGCAGGCCGCGGGCGGCGTCGGCCACGGCCAGCACCGTGGTCCGGTCCTTGGGGACCTGCCGCGCCAGGACGCGCAGCCGGCGCAGCGCCGCCGGCCACGGGCGGCGCAGCAGCGTGAACCACACGGTGTTGCGGATGCCGTGGCGGCGCCGCAGCGAGGAGTCGCGGAGCGTCGAGGCCAGGTGGTGCACGGTGAGGTCGGGCAGGTAGCACAGCTCCCAGCCGGCGGCGGCGAGGTCGGCGGCGCACATCTCCTCCTCCCCGCCCAGCCACAGCCGCGCCGAGAAGCCGCCGACCTGCGTGAACGCGTCGACGCGGACCACCGACGCCCCCGCCAGGAAGCTCCCCAGCGCCGGGCCCGGCAGGTCGGGCCGGGAACCCACCACGGGGGAGTCGCGCAGCTCCGCGACGATCGGGTCCTCGCGGCCGCTGGGCTCCACGACGATGCGCGCGGTGAGCACGGCGACGTCGGGGTGAGCGTCCAGCACGTCGCCGGCGCGCGCGAGGCTGCCGGGCTCCCACCAGGTGTCGTCGTCGCAGAACGCCGCGTAGCGCAGACCCAGCTCCGCCAGGCGCGCCACCCCGACGTTGCGCCCCACGGCGCCCGCGTTGTGCGCCAGCGGCACCACCTCGAGCTGCCCGGACGCCACGGCCGCCGGGTGGGCGCGGCGCAGCGCGCCCGCCGTGCCGTCCGTGGAGCCGTTGTCGATGACGACCACGCGGGGCCGTTCGGGCAGGTCCAGCAGCCGCCCGACGGCGGCGAGGGCCTCCTCGCGGCGCTGCCAGGTGATCACCACGACGCCGAGGCGCGGGTCGAGGAGCTCGTCGGGGGAGGAGGTGCTGGGCATCCCGGCCGATCCTGCCTCCGGGGCGCTCGGTTCGCGCGTCCAGCGCGGGTGGGGTCAACTGGCCCCGACAGCGCCAGCGAGGTCGAGCAGTGCGGCCCGACGACGCCGTGACCGGGGAGTCCCCACCGTGGCCCAGCCCAGCACCAGCCAGCCCGACAGCCCGCGCAGCACCACCGGACCGACCACCGGCTCGACGGTGCTGCCGCAGCGCGGCTTCCGCCGGGCGGTCGTGACCGGCGGGGCCGGCTTCCTCGGCAGCCACCTGTGCGAGGAGCTGCTCGCGCGCGGCACCCAGGTGGTGTGCCTGGACTCCTTCCTCACCGGCGGGCCGGGCAACGTCGCCCACCTCGCCGAGCGCTACCCGTCCTCGCAGTTCCGGATGGTCCGCTGCGACATCACCGACTTCGTGCACGTCCCCGGCGACGTCGACCTGGTCCTGCACTTCGCCTCCCCGGCCTCCCCGATCGACTACCTGCAGCTGCCGATCGAGACCCTCAAGGTCGGTGCGATCGGCACCCTGCACGCCCTCGGGCTGGCCAAGGAGAAGGGCGCGCGCTTCCTGCTGGCCTCCACCAGCGAGGTCTACGGAGACCCGCAGGTGCACCCGCAGCCGGAGGACTACTGGGGCCACGTCAACCCCGTCGGACCGCGCGGGGTCTACGACGAGGCCAAGCGCTACGGCGAGGCCATGACCACCGCCTACCGCACCACGCACGACGTCGACACCGCCATCGTGCGCATCTTCAACACCTACGGGCCGCGGATGCGCCCGCACGACGGGCGCGCCATCCCCACCTTCATCCGCCAGGCGCTGGCGGGGGAGGACATCACCGTGGCCGGCGACGGGATGCAGACCCGGTCGGTCTGCTACGTCGACGACCTGGTGCGCGGCATCCTCGCGCTGGCCGGCAGCGGCCACCCGGGCCCGGTCAACGTGGGCAACCCGCACGAGATGACCGTGAAGCAGATCGCCGAGGACGTGGTGGCCGCCACCGGGTCCCGCTCGCAGGTGCGGTTCGTGGAGCGTCCCGTCGACGACCCGCAGGTGCGCCGCCCGGACACGACGCTGGCGCGCACGCTGCTGGGCTGGGAGCCGGCCGTGCCGTGGCAGCAGGGCCTGGCCTCCACCGTCGCCTTCTTCTCGGGGCTCCGGCAGGCCGCATGAGCGCCGCTGCGGTCCACCGGTCTCACGAGGGCGCCGACGGGCGCCCGCTCGTCGTGACGCTGGCCCTGGACGAGGCCAGCCAGGCGCGGCTGGACGACCTCCGTCGGGCGCACTTCCCGGCGGACCGCAACCACCTGCCCGCCCACGTGACGCTCTTCCACGCGCTGCCGTCCGCCGGTGCCCACCGCGTCCAGGAGCTGCTCGCCGAGCACGCGGAGTCCACCGCGGCCTTCGAGGTGCGCGTCGGGGAGGTCCTGAGGCTGGGCCGGGGGACGGCGCTGCGCCTGGCCTCCCGCGACCTGGACGCGCTGCACGCGCGGCTGCTGGCGCGCCTGCGCAGCGAGCTGGGGGACGAGTCCCTCACCGCTCAGGACCGCCAGCGGTTGCGGGCGCACGTCACGGTGCAGAACAAGGTCGACCCCGTCCGGGCGCGAGCGCTCGCGGACCGCCTCGAGGTGGAGGTGGCGCCGTGGACCGCCCGCGCGGCGGCGCTGGAGGTGTGGCGCTACGACGGCGGCCCCTGGGAGCCGGTGGAGACCCTCCCGCTGCGGTGACCGGGCCCCTCTGGGATCACGGCAGGGCGTTGATGGCGTGCGGCAGCACGCCCCACAGGTGCTGCACGGCGTACGAGCGCCACGGCGCCCACGCCGCGGCCTTCCGCTCCAGCGGGCGCGCGTCGCCGGGCAGTCCGAGCGCCCGCGCCGCAGCCAGCACGCCGAGGTCGCTGGCGAGGAAGGCGTCGGTGTCGCCCAGGGCGCGCATCGTCACCGTCTGAGCCGTCCACGGGCCGATGCCCGGCAGCGCCAGCAGCTGGGCGCGGGCACGGGACGGGTCGCCGCCGTCGTCGACGTGTCGGAGGTCCAGCGCCCCCGAGGCGAGCACGCGGGCGAGGTTCCGCAGCGTCTCGCGGCGCCGGACGGGCAGGGCGAGCAGGCGCGTGGCGGCGTCGTCGTCGAGAGCGGCCACGGACCCGGCGCTGGGGAACAGCCGCAGCCCGCTGGAACCGGCGGGCTCCCCGAGGGCCGCCACGAGCCGCGCGGCGTGCGTGCGGGCCGCCGCCGTGGAGACCTGCTGGCCGAGCACCGCGCGCAGCGCCACCTCCTCGGCGCTCGGCGAGCCGGGCGTGCGACGCCCCGGCACGGCGGCGACGAGCGGGGCGAGCGCCGGGTCCTCCGAGAGCGCGGTGTCGGGCAGGGCCGGGTCGAGGTCCAGGTCCAGCAGCCGCCGGCACAGCAGCGCGGCGAGCGGTGCCTCGGCGGGGTCGGTGGTGGTGATCTCGACGCGCACCGACGTGGCACCCGGGGGCGGGACGTGGACGACGACGACGGCGGGCCCGCCAGGCAGGCGCAGGCTGCGCCGCAGCGCGCCGCTGCCGGGGTCCTGGCCTGGCAGCCACTCCTCGACGCCAGGGACCGCCGTCGCGGCGAGGTGGCCGAAGAGCTGGTCGGCGTGCAGGGGCGGCGTGAAGGGCAGGTCCACGGACCCCAGCCTCGCGGGTCGTAGCCTGGGGGGCATGGCCAGCACCTCCACGGCAGAGCATCCCGTCAGGTCCGCCGCGGAGCTGGAGACCATGCGCGAGTCGGGCCGGGTGGTGGCCCTGGCGCTGCAGGCGGTCAAGGCCGCCGCGGTGCCCGGGGTGAAGCTGCGCGACCTCGACGACATCGCCCGCACCGCCCTGCACGAGGCCGGCGCGGAGAGCAGCTTCTTCGGCTACGCCCCGGCGTGGGCCCCCACGCCGTACAAGGGCGTGCTGTGCCTGTCGCCCAACGAGGTGGTCGTGCACGGCCCGCCGACCGGGCGCAAGCTCGCCGACGGTGACGTGCTGAGCATCGACTTCGGCGCCGCCGTCGACGGGTGGCACGGTGACGCCGCCATCACCGTCATCGCCGGCACGTCCACCGAGGAGGACCGCAGGCTCGTGGCGGCCACCGAGGAGGCGCTGGCGGCGGGCATCGCCGCCGCGGTGCCCGGGGCGACCCTGCTCGACGTGGCCACCGCCATCGACGCGGTGGCGAAGAGGCACGGGTTCGCGCACCTGCCCGACCACGGCGGCCACGGCATCGGCCGGGCCATGCACGAGGCGCCCTTCGTGCCCAACCAGCCGCTGGCCGGGGCGCGGGACGTGCGCCTGGAGGCCGGGCACACCATCGCCATCGAGCCGATGCTGCTGGCCGGCTCACCGGAGTACCGCACGGCGCGGGACGGCTGGTCGGTGGTGACGCGCGACCGTCGCCGCGCCGCGCACGCCGAGCACACGGTGGCCGTCACCGACGACGGCCCCGTCGTCCTCACCGCCCCCTGAGCCCGGCTCCTTCGCGCTTTCCTCGGCAAGTGCGCCAAAGGCAGCCCCTGTCCCGCACTTGCCGAGGAAGGTGCGGGACAGGGGCGTGGGTCAGCCGGCGAGGAAGCCCAGCAGCACCCGGTTGAACTCCTCGGCGTGCGAGGCGTTGATGCCGTGCGGGCCGTCCTCGACGACGTGCAGCTGCGAGCCGGGGATGGCCTCGTGGCTGCGCTGCCCGCTCACCTCCAGCGGGACGATCGCGTCGCTGTCGCCGTGGATGACCAGCACCGGGATGCCGGCGGCCGCCACGGCGGAGACGTCGCCGCGGAAGTCGGTGCGGCCGAAGGCGGTGATGCAGTCGAGGGTGCCCTTGGGGGAGGCGAACTCCGCGATGTGGCGGGCGTACTGCCGCTGCGGCTCGCTGACCTTGACCTTGGCGCCGGTGAGGCCCTTGCCGGCGGAGAAGAAGTTGGTGGTGAAGTCCTCGAGGAACGCGATCCGGTCGGTCTTCACGCCGGTCTGGAACTGGGCGATGGTGTCGTCGTCCAGACCGCCGTCGGGGTTGTCGGCGGACTTGTAGAGGTACGGCGGGACGGCGGCGGCCAGCACGGCCTTCGCCACGCGCGAGGTGCCGTAGCGGGAGATGTACCGGACCACCTCACCGCCGCCCATCGAGAAGCCCACGAGCGTGGCGCCGGCGACGTCGAGGTGCGTCAGCAGCGCGTCGAGGTCGGCGGCGAAGGTGTCGTAGTCGTAGCCGTCCCACGGCTGGGAGCTGTCACCGAAGCCGCGGCGGTCGTAGGTGATGACCCGGTGGCCGGCCTCGACGAGCGCGGGGACCTGCGCCTCCCAGGAGCGGCCCGAGAGCGGCCACCCGTGGATGAGCACGACGGGCGCACCGGTGCCGTGGTCCTCGTAGTACAGGTCGACCTCGGCGCTGGAACCCGAGCTGGACCGTCCGACGGTGAGGCGGGGCATGGCTCTTCCCTTCGGTGGAGTCACGGCCGTCGAGGCCGCTCCACCATCCTGCCCCCAAATCCAGTCGTGCGCGACTCAATACCTATCGCGCGCGACTGGTTCGCTCAGATGGCCGCAGGGCCCTCGAGCCGCTCGACCAGCTCCGTCAGCTGCGCTACGACGCCCTTGATCTCCGGCACGGTGAGCCCGGTCGCGCCGACCACGGTCCACGGCACGTCGGCGAGCTCCTCACCGAGCGCCTTCCCCTGCGGCGTCAGTGAGACCTCCACGCGGCGCTCGTCGTCGGTGGAGCGCGTGCGCGTCACGAGGCCGCGCTCGGCCAGGCGCGTCAGCAGCGGGGACAGCGTGCTCGACTCCAGGCCCAGCTCCTCGCCGACCCCGCCCACGGTGGTGGTGCCGCTCAGGCGCAGCAGCGTGATGACGAGGTACTGCGGGTAGGTCAGCCCGTGCGGGGCGAGCAGGGGCCGGTACTGCGACGTCATGGCCCGCGACGCGCGGTGCAGGGCCAGGCACAGCATCTCGCGGACCTCGAAGTCCCCGCCCGTCGCCACGGTCGGCTCGGACGCGCTCTCGGTCGGTTGCATCAGTCCACCGTACCTGCGAGGACGTCGCGCACCGTCGTGCGGAGGAGGACGGGGTCGGGGGACACCCCGTGCGGGTCACCCGGCGCGTCCCCCGCACGGGAGCGCCACAGCACCCGGTGCCGGTCGTGGTCGACCGCGGGCCCCCACCGCGCGGGCGACGTCGGCCCGAACAGCAGCACCGACGGCGTGCGCGCGGCCGTGGCCACGTGCGCGGCTCCGGTGTCACCGGACAGCAGCAGGGGGCTCGTCGCGACCAGCTCCAGCAGCTGCGCCAGCGACAGCCGCCCGCACAGGTCGGCGGCACCGGCGGCGGCCACCTCGGCGCACGCGCCGGCCTCGTCCGGCCCACCCGTGACGACGATGACGCGACCGGCGCCGGCCAGGGCGGCCACCACTCGGGCCCAGCGCTCGGCGGGCCAGCGCCGGGACGGTGAGGCGGCGCCGGGGTGCACCACCACCGGACCCGTGCGCGCGCCTAGGGGCACGTCGCGCAGCACGAGGTCCTCGGGGCCGCACGCACCGCCCAGGGACCTGACGAGGGAGCACCAGCGCTCGACCTCGTGGGCCTCGCCGTCCCAGACCGGCTGGCCGGGGCGGTCGAACGCCACGAGCTCGCGCGGCCGCAGCGCGGCCAGCGCCGCCGTGCTCTGCGGGCCGCGGCCGTGGAGGTTGACCGCGAGGTCCACCGTCGACGGGCCGAGTCCGCCCAGCACCGCGGGGTGCTCGGCGGCGGCGCGCACCAGGGCCTCGGGCTCGAGCGGAGCCAGGCCCCGCACGGGGAGCACCGCGTCGACCACACCCTCGTCCACCAGCAGCCCGCCGGTCTCGGGCGGGCCGGCCAGCACCAGCCGGGCCTCCGGTCGGGCCCGCCGCAGGCCCCGCAGGGCGGGGACGCCGGTGAGGGCGTCACCCAGCCCCAGGGCCCGCAGCGCGAGCACCGTCGTCGTCACGGCAGGGCCGTCAGGGCCAGGACGGCTCCGTGGACACCGTGACGACGATCTCGCGCACCTCGGTGCCGACCGGCTGGCGCAGGGCGTGCACCACCGACAGCGCCACCTGGCGCGGGTCCATGAGGGCAGCGTCGGGGCCGGGCCGGTACTGCTCGGTGCGCCCGTCGAAGAAGGCGGTGCGCATGCCGGCGGGCACCAGCATCGTCACGCCCACCTGCCCCGCCAGCTCCAGCTGCAGCGAGCGCGTGAACCCGACGATGCCGAACTTGCTCGCGCAGTACGCCGTGGCGTCGCTCGCGGCGCGCAGGCCCAGGGAGCTGGCCACGGTGACGACCGTGCCGCGGGCGGCGAGGAGGTGCGGCAGGCAGGCGCGCACAGCGGCCGCCGTGCCGATGAGGTTCACCCCGATCACCTTCTCCCACCGGTCGGTGGGGACGTCCTCGAGGCGCCCCACCGCGTCGGTCCCAGCGGCGGTGAAGAGCGCGGTGGGCGGCCCCACCTGCTCGACCAGGGACGCCACGGCCCGCTCGACGGCGGCGGAGTCCGACACGTCCGCGAGGGCGTGCGCGGCCGCTGCCGAGCCCTGCGGCGGAGCGGCCCTGTCGATGACCGCGGCGGTGCCGCCCAGCGCGGTCACCACCTCCACGACGGCGGCCCCGAGACCGCTGGATCCGCCCGTGACGTAGACGGTGCCGAGCGGGCGCTCGAGCTCCATGCCGTCGAGCAGGGGGGTGGTGCTGGGGGTCGCGCTGGTCACCGGGCGGTCTCCTGGGTGGTGCGGTCTGCGGGGGTGGCCGACGTCGACGCCGGCAGGGCGCCGCGGGCGAGGATGGAGGTGGTCGAGCGCCCGTCGAGGTAGGGCAGCAGCACGACGCGTCCGCCCCAGCTGCGCACGAGCGGCGCCTCGGGCAGCTCGGCGCCGCCGTAGTCACCGCCCTTGGCCCAGACGTCGGGGCGGACCTGCGCGAGGGCGGCGCGGGGGTCGTCCTCGGAGAAGACGACGACGGCGTCCACGCAGTCCAGCGCCGCGAGCACGCGGGCGCGGTCCACCTCGTCGTTCACCGGACGGGTGGGGCCCTTGAGCCGGCGGACGGAGGAGTCGGCGTTGAGCAGGACGACGAGCGCGTCGCCCAGGCGGCGCGCGGCTTCGAGGGTGGCGACGTGCCCGGCGTGCAGCACGTCGAAGCAGCCGCCGGTGGCCACCACGGTGCCGCCGGTCGCCCGGACGCGGGCGACCACGTCGGCGGCGGTGCTCGGAGCGCTGCGCTCGGCCGCGCCGGCAGCCGCCGCGGCGGCGCCCTGCGAGGCCGCCTCGCGCTGGGCCGCGCGCCAGCCGGAGGCACCGCCTGCGGCGACCCACGCCGAGGCGTCGGCCACGGCGGCGACGACGGCCTCCGACAGCACCCGGCCGGTGGCCAGCGACACCGCGGCCGAGGCCGCGAAGCTGTCGCCGGCGCCGCACGGGTCACCGCCGGCCACCACGGCGGCGGGGGCGAACACCGCGTCGGTGCCGGGGGAGGCGAGCCAGGCGCCCTGCGCCCCGGTCGTGACGCAGACCCCGCGCACGCCCCACGTGGAGGCGAGGTGCTCGGCGAGCACGTCGGGCGAGGCGCCCGCGACGCCCGGCGAGGCCGCGGCGCGCGCCTCCGAGAGGTTGGGCGTCACCAGGGCGCAGCCGGGCACGGGCGCCCCTCCGCGCGGGTGCGGGTCCCACACCACGGGCACGCGGCGGGCCGCCTGCGCCAGCGCCTCGCGCACGGCGGGGTCGCGCGTGGTGCCGGCGCCGTAGTCGCTGACCAGCACGACGTCGGCGTCGGCCAGGGCCTCGGCGAGCACGGCGAGGTCGACCTCCACCGGGGTGGCGGGGCCGCCCTCGTCGAGGCGGACGAGGGACTGGCCGGCCACGCGCACGCGGGTCTTGGTGCGGGTGCCGCCGGCGTGGCCGAGCGCGACCACCTCGACGCCCTCGACGCCGCCGGAGGGGCTCTCGAGGGCCTCGCGGAGGCGGCGGCCCGCGTCGTCGTCGGCCACCGGGGCCACCAGCGAGGTGCGGGCGCGACCGGCCACGAGCAGGGCCGTCAGGCCGGCGCCGCCGGGGCTCTCGTCGAGACCGGTGACGTCGACCACGGGCACGGGGGCGTCGGGGGCCACGCGGTCGCTGCGCCCGAGCAGGTCGCGGTCGAGCACGGCGTCACCGACCACGACGACGCGGGGGCGGCGGTCACCGGCGGACCGCGCCGCCCGCGCCGGCCGGTCGGCCGGCTGATCGGCCGGTTGATCGGCAGAGCGCAGGTCGAGCGGCTCAGCGCTGGCACCTGCAGCTGCAGCGGGGACGGGCGCGGCGGCGCTCGTCGTCGTCCCGGTGGTGGCGGCGAGGAGGTGGGCGTCCACAGCGGCGCACAGCGCGTGGACCACCACGAGGTGGCCCTCCTGCACCGCGGAGGTGGACGAGCCCGGCTCGCCGACGCGCAGCACCTCGTCGCTGGCCTCCGCCAGCGGGCTGTGGGCGGGCCCGGTGAGGGCCCACACCCGCAGGCCGGCGCGGCGGCCCGCCTGCGCGGCGCGGACGACGTTCTCGCTGCGCCCCGACGTGGAGAGCAGCAGCAGCACGTCACCGGGCCGGCCGTGCGCCTGCACCTGACGGGCGAAGACCTTGGCGGCGCCGTAGTCGTTGCCGATGGCGGTGGTGGAGGACGACTCCGCGTGCAGCGCGATGGCCGACAGCGGCTTGCGCTCGTCGACGAACCTGCCGACGAGCTCGGCGGTGAGGTGCTGGGCCTCGGCGGCGCTGCCGCCGTTGCCGGCGGCCAGCAGCCGGCCCCCGCCGTCCAGGACGGCGGCGAGGTGGCGGCCCCAGGCGTCGAGCCGGGCCGCGGCGGCCTGCAGGCCGCCGACGGTCGCGTCGACCTCGCTGCGGTGACCGGCCAGCCAGTCGGCCGCCGGCGTCGTGCGGCTGGTCGGGTGCGTGCTGTGGTCGGGAGCGCCCAGGGTGCTCACACCGCCTCCTGCTCGTCGAGGTGCAGCGCAGGACCGCGCACCAGCGGGGATGCGGGGCCCTTCGGCGCCGCGGCAGTCGCCGCGCGCCGGGCCGTGCCCCTCAGGGCCCGACCGTAGGCGTCCTCGGTCGATGCCGCCACGCGGTCCCAGCCGTAGTGGGCCAGCGCCCGGCGGCGCCCCGCGCGGCCCCACCGGCGGCGCCGGGCGGGGTCGTCGAGCAGCGCGCGCACCGTCGCGGCCAGCGCCGCGGTGTCGCGCGGCTCCACGAGCGCGCCGGTGGCGCCCTCCACCACGGTGTCGAGCAGCCCACCGACGGCCGTGCCGACCACGGGCAGGCCGCAGGCCATGGCCTCCAGCGGGGCGATGCCGAACGGCTCGTACCAGGGCGCGTTGACCGACACGTCGGCCGAGCGGAGCAGCCGCGGCACGTCGGGCTGCTCCACCTGTCCCACGAGCAGCAGCCGGTCGGCCACGCCCAGGGAGCGCGCCACGCTCCGCAGGCGCACGGCCTCCGGGTCGAGGTGCAGCTCGCGCGGCGGAGGACCACCCGCCACCACCAGCTCGGCGTCGGGCAGCACGGCGAGGGCGCGCACGGCCGTCTCCACGCCCTTGCGCTCCACGAGCCGGCCCACGCTCACCAGCCGGAACCGCGGACTGCCCGCGGCGCGCGGCTCCACGGGGCCCTCGGGCTCGAAGTGCTCCAGGTCCACCCCGCACGGCACCACCGCGGGGCGGCGGCGCGGTGCGGCCAGGGCGTCGAGCTCGGCGACCTCGTCGCGGCAGGTGGCCACCACGAGGTCGACGTCGCGCACGAGGCCCGCCTCCAGCGCCACGCGCTCCGCCGGGGAGGTGTCGTGGTCCCCCTGGTGGCGGCGCTTGACGGAGCCGAGGGCGTGGAAGGTCTGCACCACGGGCACGCCGAGCGCGCGCCCGGCCTCCAGCGCGGCCAGCCCGGACATCCAGAAGTGGGCGTGCACCACGTCGGGCCGGGAGCCGGGGGAGGCCCAGGAGCGCCTCAGCTGGGCGGCGAACGCCGGCATCCAGGGCAGCAGCTCGTCCTTCGGCACCGGCCGCGGCGGACCGGCGTCGACGTGGACCACGTCCACGCCCGGGCCCATGCGCACGCGCCGCGGCAGGTCCGGCGCGTCGCGCCGGGTGTGCACCTCCACCTGGTGACCGCGGGCGGCCAGCGCCTGCGCCAGGGCTGCGACGTGCACGTTCTGCCCGCCGGCGTCGACACCTCCGAGGACCGCCAGGGGACTGGCGTGCTCGGAGACCATCGCGATCCTCATCGGTGTCTCCTGGGTAGGTCCAGGAAGGGGCCGCGTGCTCGACCCCGGGGGCCTACTGCTGGACCCCGGCGCCTTCCAGGACGTCGTCCCAGTCGGCGAGGAAGCGCGCCAGCCCGAAGCGGCGCAGGGCGTGCTCGCGGGCGGCGAGGCCACGCTCTCGCGCCTCGGCCGGGTCGGCCAGCCAGCGCTGGGCCGTCCGCTCCAGCGCGGCGGGGTCCGCGGACAGGAACCCCGCCTCCGGCGGCACCGACTCGGGCGCCGCCGTGGTGGCCAGGGCCAGGACCGGCAGGCCCATGGTCATGGCCTCCACCAGCGCCAGCCCGAGGCTGGTCCACCGGTAGGGGTGGAAGTAGGCGCGGTGGCGGGCCACCTCCGCGTGCATCCGCGCCTGCGGCAGGTCCTCGTGGAGGTGGCCGGCGAGGTGGGGCGCGCACCTCTGCAGCGCGTCCATCCCCATGCCGTACACGTCCAGCGGCACCCGCTGGGCCAGGTCCACCACGAGGTCGGTGCCGGCCACGCGCCAGCGGCGCACCGGCTCGTTGACCACCACCGCGAGCGAGGCCCGCTCACCGGTGGCGAGGTGGCCGGGGTCGACGACGCCGTGCTCCACCACCCGGGTGGGCACGTCGCCGCAGTCCCACATGAGCGCGTTGAAGTGCGTCACGTGCACCACCGGGAGCGGTGCCCGCCCCTCGGAGGTGGCGTCGGCCAGGGGGTGGCGCGAGCGGACCGCGTGCTCACGGGGGGCGTCGTGCTCGACGTAGACGGCCGGGACGTCGACCCCGGCGCGCAGCCCGGTCCACTCCCGCAGCAGCTCCGCCTCGTGGGGGCGCTGGAGGAGGACGACGTCGGGGCGGGCGTCGCCGCCGCGCGTGCTGTCAGCGAGCTGCTCGGGGGTGACCTCACGCACCGACGCGGGCCAGTCCCACGTGCGGGCGCGGCCGCGGCCGTCCGGGCCGCGGTCGGGCAGCACGGGCACGAGGTAGTCGTGGCGGCCCTGCACGAAGGCCGTGGTCCACGAGCCGTGGACGTGCCAGAGGAGGACCCTCGGGCGCCGGGGCGGGCCTGTCACAGCGCCTGCCCGGCCTCGACGGCGACGGGCTGCGCCGGCGGCGGCACGGGCACGCGCCCGGAGGCGAGGTCGGCGACGGCCGCGACGACGGCCTCCGGGGAGACGTCGAGGCAGGGGTGGCCGCTCCCGTCTCCGACCGGGCAGCGCTGCGCGCGCGTGAGGCGGCAGGGGGCGTCGAGGTCTCCGAGCACCACCACGGGCACGCCGAAGGGCGCCCACCGCTCCACCGGCATCACCGCGGAGAAGAGGCTGGCCACGGGCGTCCCGACGGCTGCCGCCAGGTGCGCCGGTCCGGTGTTGCCCACGACGACGACGTCCGCCGCGTCCAGCAGCGCCGCCAGCTCGCCGAGCGACGTGCGCCCGCCGGCGTCGAGCGCTCCGGGCGCCGCGGCCGCCACGCGGCCGGTGAGGTCCACCTCACCGGGGCCGCCGGTCACCACCACGTGGTGGCCCGCCTCGACGAGGGCGGCCGTGGCGCGGGCGACGACGTCGGGCCGCGCCGCGCGGGCCGGCACGGAGGCTCCCGGGTGGACGACGACGAGGGCACCGGTGGCCGTGGTGCTGCGCTCCAGGAGCCAGCCCGGCACCCCGGGGAGCGGTCGGCGCAGCGCCGTGCGCGGGTCGGCGGGGATGACGCGGCCGCTGGCGGCCACCAGCCCGAGGCTGGCGACCACCTCGTGCTCGCCGCCGGTGCCGTCGGGGTCGCCGGGGCGCTTGTGGCGCAGGTCGAGCAGGGAGCCGGGGTAGTCGTCGCTGGCGGCGATGACGCGGGGCACCCCGGCCAGGCGCGCGAGGACCGCCATCGGCAGCGGGCTCTGGTGGTAGGAGGTGAAGACGACGACCTCGTCGTAGGAGCGCTCGCGCAGGAGGTCGACGAGGGCGGTCAGCGCCGCGGCGTCCGGGGCCGGCGGCTGGTAGCCGGACCACGGCACGTCGGCGACGAGCACCTCGTCGATCCCGGGCAGCAGCCGCGCGGCACCGGCGCCGCCGGGGGCGGCGAGCAGGTCGAGCCGCTCCACCTCGGTGCCGCCCGGGCCGCGGCGCAGGGCGGCGATCGCTGGGCCGGTCATGAGGACGTCGCCGTCGCTGTCGAGGCGGACGGCGAGCACGCGCCTCGGGTCCTGCTGGGCGGTCATGCGTGGCCTCCGGCCGGTGAGTGGCGGTTCGCGGCGCCGAGCAGCAGGTCCAGGGCGCCGGACAGGTCGGGGGCGACACCGAGGACGGGGCCGCCGGAGGTGGCCGTCTCACGGGCGGCCGCCACCTCCTCCGAGCGTGTCACGGGCGTCGGGACGAGCACACCTCGAGCGCCGGCGGCCACCGCGGCGCCGACGTCGGCGGCGATGTCGCCGACCACCGCGACCCGCGAGGTCGGCACGCCGAGGCGGCGGGCGGCCTCGACCACCATGCCGGGGCCGGGCTTGCGGCACGGGCAGGAGTCGTCGGGGCCGTGGGGGCACGTCATGACCACGTCGAGCCCGCCGACCTGGCGGACCACCTCGGCGGTGACGGCGTCGGCCTGGTCGCGCGTGATGATCCGGCGCGCGACGCCGGACTGGTTGGTGACCATCCCGGTGCGCAGCCCGGCGGCGCGCACGCGGGCCAGCGCCTCGCGGGCGCCGTCGACCAGGCGCACCTGGGCCGGGTCTCCGTTGTAGGCGACGTCGTGGACGAGGGTGCCGTCCCTGTCGAAGAGGACGGCGGCGAGAGGCTCCTCGCGCACGGCCTGCGGCCACGGCGCCACGGGTCCCGCACCGGGTCGGTGCCAGCGGGCGAGGCCTCGAGCGCGGTGCCACACCGCGGCGACGGGGATGGCGGCGGACGTCAGCACCATGCGGCGCACCTCGGCGGTGTCGCGCGGGCCGGGGGTGATGCGCAGGCGGGCGAAGTCGGCGGTGAGCCCGGCCCACGCCAGGGCGCCCAGCGCCGCCGTGCGCCGGTGGCCGGTCAGCGCGCCGAGACCGGCCGCCGCGAGGGCTGCCGTGGTCGCCGCGTGCCAGCGCAGCCGTCCGGGCGGGGCCTGCGCGTCGCGGCGCCACGTGGGGCCGTGCAGGGCGGCCATGAGGACGTCGTCGGCGTTGCCGCGCTGCACGCGGAGGCTCACGAGGTCGTCGGCGGGGCGCACGGGGTGCACGGCGGTGCGCCGACCGCGCACCAGCGACCAGCCGGCCCGCTCCACGCGCAGGGCCAGGTCGGCGTCCTCGCGGTAGGCGCGGGGGAAGCGCTCGTCGAAGCCGCCGACGGCCACCAGCGCGTCGAGGCGGTAGGCCATGTCGGCGGTGGCCCACGCCGCGTCGGCCAGCCCCGCGGTGCCGCGCTCCCAGTCCGTGGGGCGGCGGTCTGCCGGCAGCGGCACGCGCAGGCGCCCCTGCGAGCCGCCGACGGCGGGCCCGGGGTCCACGGCGCCCGCGGCGGCGAGGTCGGCGAGGTCGGCGAGCAGCTCGCGCGACCACGCCGGCGGCAGCTCGACGTCGTCGTCGACGAACGCCACCCACTCCAGGCCGTCCACGCGGGCCGCGGCGGTGCGCCACCCCAGGTTGCGGGCCGCGGCCGGCCCGCGCCCTCCCGAGCGCACCACGACGAGCTCCACGCCGCGCGCGCCGAGCACGGGCCGCAGCGCCGCAGGGCCCGAGCCCCCGTCGGTCAGGCGCCGGTCGTCAGCGACGACGACGAGCGCCGGCAGGGCGCCGCCGTCGTCGTCCTCCCCCGTGTCCTGAGCGGCCAGCGAGGCGAGCAGCACCTGCAGGCTGGGACGGCCCACCGAGGGGACGACCACCGCCCAGCGCGGGCCACCACCACCGGGCCTCACGAGGCGAACAGCGACTGCCGGCGCACGAGGTGCGGCCCGAGGACCAGCACGTCGACGGGGGCGGACCCGAACAGCTCGAGGGCGTCGCGGGGGTCGTCGACCATGGGGCGTCCAGCGGTGTTGAGGCTGGTGTTCACCACGACGGGCAGCCCGGTGCGCCGCTCGAAGGCGCTGATGAGGGCGTGGACGCCGGGGTTCGCGCTCTCGTCGACTCCTCCGTCGACCCCGGCTGTGCCGCCTGTGCCGTCGGAGACGGTCTGGATGCGGGCGGTGCCGTCGACGTGCGTCACAGCGGGGATCCTCTCGCGCCACCCGTCCTTCACGTCGTGCACGAAGAGCATGTACGGGCTGGGGAAGGGCCCGTTCTCGAAGACCTCGGTCGCGCGCTCGGCCAGCACCATCGGGGCGATGGGGCGGAACTGCTCGCGGCCCTTGACGTCGTTCATGCGCTCCACGTTGTGCGCGTGGCCCGGGTGGGCGATGAGGGAGCGGTGGCCCAGGGCGCGGGGCCCGAACTCGCTGCGCCCGTCGAACCAGGCGACCACGCCGTCGGCGGCGAGCACGTCGGCCACCTCCTCGGCGAGCGCCTCGCGGCTGCCGGGGGTGGTGAAGGGCACCTCGGCCGTGCGCAGCCAGTCAGCCAGCTGCTCGTCGGTCCACTCCCGGCCCAGCGCCGCGGTGCCCATGGGACGGATGCGGTCGCCGTGCTCCGCGGCCACCTGCAGCGCGGCGCCCAGGGCCGTGCCGGAGTCTCCGGCGGCCGGCTGCACCCACACGCGCTCGAACGGGGTGCGCTGCCAGATCTTCGTGTTGGCCACGCAGTTCAGCGCGGTGCCGCCGGCCATGGTCAGCAGGGTGTCGCCGGTCTGGGCGTGCAGCCAGGTGGCCAGGTCCACGAGGACCTCCTCGGTGAGCGCCTGCACGGACGCGGCGAGGTCGGCGTGCTCGGGAGGGAGGGCCTCGGCGCTCGTGGCGGCCGCCTCGGCGGGGGTGCGCCGCGGGGCGAAGCGGCTCCAGTCGGGCTCGGTGGCCACGAACCGGCCGTCGCCGGTGGCGTGGACGTGCTCGCGCAGCGCCTCGAGGTGGCGCGGCGTGCCGTAGGAGGCCATCGCCATGACCTTGAACTCGTCGGAGGACCGCAGGAAGCCCAGGTGGTCGGTGAGCGACTCGTAGACCAGGCCCAGGGAGTGCGGCAGCTCGGTGGTGGCCAGCACCTCGAGCTTCCCGCCGACGTAGCGGCCCGACAGGTGGCTCCCGCGCTCGCCGCGGCCGTCCAGCACGAGGACGCTGCCGGTGGTGGACGGTCCGGGCAGGCCCGAGCTCGCCGCGTGCGCGACGTGGTGGGGGACGAAGACCACCTTCTCCTTGTCCAGCCCCGGCAGCGCGGTGGCGAGGAACCCGGCGGCGCGGGAGGCGTACGTGGTGCGCAGGTGGTCCCACGGGTCGCGCAGGCCGCGCTCGTGGCCCTCCTCCTCCGACAGCGCCATCGACGGGTCGTAGCCGTAGGCGACGGCGTCGAGGTCGTCCACCGCCAGGCCCGCGTGGTCCAGGCACCAGCGCATCGCCAGCTCGGGCAGCTCCCACGCCGAGAACGGGACGGGGCGCTTGCCGTGCTTGCGCCGGGAGAAGCGCTCCTCCTCGGCGGCGGCCACCACGACGCCGTCCACCACGAGCGCGGCGGAGGAGTCGTGGAAGACCGCGTTGACGCCCAAGACCTTCATGGGGAGGTGTCTAGGGCAGACGCGGACACCTCGAAAGTCGATCAGTGGTCGATCACGTGTGCGACCGGCGTCCGCCTCCGGCTCACGGGGCGAGGACGCCGACCAGCCGGTAGACAGGCCGGGTGACGCTGACCGATGCCACGGGGTCCACCGAGCCCACGAGCCCCCTGCACGTGCCCGCGCTGACCACGGGCTGCTGGCTGGACGGCGCTCCGGTCGACGCCGCGGGCCGGTCCCTGCCCCTGGTGGACCCGACCACCGGTGAGCCCGCCGGGGAGGTCCGCTGCGCCTCACCGGAGCAGGTCGAGGCCGCGCTCGCAGGTGCCCGCGCCGCCCGCCGCGGCTGGCGGACGACCGCGCCCGGCGAGCGCGCCGCCGCCCTGCGGGCCGCCGCCGCGTCCGTGCGGGACCACGCCGACGTGCTCGGCGACCTCCTCGTCGCCACCACCGGTCGCCTCGTCGGCCAGGCCCGCGGGTCCGCAGCGGTGGCCGCGGAGCTGCTCGAGGAGGCGGCCACCACGGGCGTGCTCGACGCCGGCAGGTCGCTGGCGGGCTCGTCGGGCGCCATCGACGTGGTCCGCCGCGAGCCGCGGGGCACCGTCGCCGTCATCACGCCCTGGAACGACCCGTTCCCCGCAGCCGCCGGCCTGCTCGCCGCGGCGCTCGTGGCGGGCAACACCGTGGTGCACAAGCCGTCGGAGCGCTCCAGCGGGCCCGGAGCGGCGATGGCCGCGCTCGTCGCCGCGGCGCTGCCCCCGGGCGTCCTGCAGGTGGTCACCGGGGACGGGGAGGTGGGGGAGGTGCTGGTCGCCGACGACCGCGTCGACGTCGTGGCGCAGGTCGGCTCCACCGCCACCGGGCGCCGCATCGGCGCCGTCACCGGCGCTCGCGGCGCGATCGCGCTGCTGGAGAACGGCGGGAAGGACCCGCTCCTCGTCGACGCCGGCGTCGACCCGGCCTGGGCCGCCGCCCAGGTCGCGGCGGGTGCCTTCACCAACACCGGTCAGCTGTGCACCTCCGTGGAGCGCGTCTACCTGCACGCCGACGTCGCCGACGCCGTGCTCGCCGAGCTGGTGGAGCTCGCCCGCGGCCTCGTCGTCGCCGATCCCGCTGACCCGGACAGCCAGCTCGGCCCGCTGGTCGACGAGCGGCAGCTCGCCGTGGTGGCCGCGCACGTCGAGGCCGCTCGCGCGGCGGGGGCACGGGTGCTGGCCGGTGGTGAGCGGCTGGACCGGCCCGGCGCCTGGTACCCGCCGACCGTGCTGGTCGGGTGCACCGACGACATGGACGTCATGACCGAGGAGACGTTCGGTCCCGTCGCCGCGGTGCGCGTGGTGGCCGACTGGGAGGAGGGCCTGCGCCTGGCCGGTTCCGGCGCCTACGGCCTGGCCGCCACCGTGCTGACGCCCGACACCGCCCACGCGCTGCAGGCCGCGGACGAGCTGGAGGTGGGCACGGTCAAGGTCAACGCCGTCTGGGGCGGGGCTCCCGGTGGCTCCGCCGACCCGCGCCGCTCCTCCGGACGCGGCCGCGGCTACGGACCGGACCTGCTGGGCGAGCTCACGGCGCTGAAGGCGGTGCACCTGGAGCCGGCGCCTCCGGTGCGTCGCTGACCGGGGTTCCGGTGGCGTCGGCGGTGCCGAGCGTGACGCCCTCCAGCTCGAGCAGGCGCCGCTTGACCTCGACCCCGCCGGCGTAGCCGGTGATCTTCCCGCCGGAGCCGACCACGCGGTGGCACGGGACCACGAGGGAGTGCGGGTTGCGGCCGACCGCCTGGCCCACGGCGCGCACCGCTGTCGGCTTGCCGATCGCCGCGGCCACCTCGCCGTAGGTCCGGGTCTGGCCGCGCGGGATCGCGGCGATCTGCGCCCAGACGGCGCGCTGCAGGTCCGTGGCGCCGGGCACCGCGGCCGAGGTCAGCGGCACCTCCAGCACGTCGGACTCCCCCCGCAGGTAGGCGAGGACGGCGGACGTGACGGCGCGGACCTGCGGGTCGTCGGGGTCGGCGCAGCCGCCGAGGGCGGTCGGCCGCGGGGCGGGCGTGTGCCCGTCGGCGTAGTAGAGGCCGGCGAGCGCGCCGTCGTCGTCGACGACCACCACCAGCGGTCCGAGGGGTGAGTCCGTGCGGGCGTGGCGCAGCGGTCGCGCGGGGATCAGGGCCATGCGCCCACCCTGCCCGCCGGACGCCCCCGCCCGCTCGGACCGGTCCGCGACCTGTGGACGGCCTGCGGACGGCCTGCGGACGGAGGGGGTCGGGTGGTGGGCGGTGCGGGGCGTGGCGGAGGCTGGGGTCATGCCTCTCAGCGGTGAGTACGAGCCCAGCCCCGAGCAGTGGGTCCGCGACCAGGTCGAGCAGTACGAGTCCTCCGGTGGCACCGAGGGCACCACGCTGCGCGGGGTGCCGGTCATGATCGTCACCAACCGCGGTGCGAAGAGCGGCAAGCTGCGCAAGACCCCGCTCATGCGGGTCGAGCACGACGGCTCCTACGCCGCGGTCGCCTCCAAGGGCGGCGCCCCCACGCACCCCGTCTGGTACCGCAACCTGCTCGCCGAGCCCCACGTCGAGGTGCAGGACGGTCCGCACAAGGCCGACTACACCGCCCGTGAGGTGCACGGCGAGGAGCGCGAGCAGTGGTGGGAGCGCGCCGTCGCCGTCTGGCCCGACTACGCCGAGTACCAGACCAAGACCGACCGGCTGATCCCCGTCGTGGTCATGGAGCCCCGTCAGTCCTGAACGGGGCCGGAGCCTCAGTCGGGGGCGTGGCCGAGCTCCCGGGGGAGCAGCTCGCGCAGCTCCTCCGGGAGCAGCGGCAGGTCGAGCAGGCTGAGCTTCACGCGCGAGCGCCGGTCGTGGCGTGCCCTGTCCAGGCGCACGACGTGACCGGCGTCGCGCTCCTCCACCACCTCGATGCGCGCGCCCGGCGCCAGCGGCGCCAGCACGCGGCCGTCCACCTCCAGCGCCAGCACGCCGCTGTCGGGCAGCAGCTCCAGCGCGAGGTGGTCCTCGGGGGAGAGCACCACCGGCCGGGAGATGCCCGACCACGGCGACGCCGGCGCGACCACCATCGCCGACAGCGTCGGCGACACCACCGGACCGCCGGCGGCGTAGCTGTACGCCGTCGACCCCATGGGCGTGGCCACGATGACGGCGTCGCAGCGGTACACGCCGTAGCCCTGCCCGTCGATGCTCAGCGCGGCCGAGGCGATGCCGTCGCCGGGGCAGCGCGACAGCGCCACGTCGTTGAAGGCCACCGCCGAGGTGGAGCCGTCCTCGAGGTCGACGCCGGTCACGCGCAGCGCGGGCCTGGCCTCCACGGAGTAGCGGCCCTCCACGACGCGCTGCAGCGCCGGCGCCACCTCGGAGGGCTCCACCTCCACGAGCACGCCCACGCGACCGAGGTTGACGCCGAGCACCGGCACCCCCGTCCCGGCGGAGGCGCGCAGCGCGCCCAGCATGGTGCCGTCGCCGCCCAGGGAGACCAGGGCGTGGCACGCGGCGGCCAGCTCCTCCGGCGGCACCTCGAGCACCGGCCCGGCCACCCGGGCGGCGTCGCCGGCCGCGACCACCACCTGGGCGCCCTGCTCGGCGGCCCAGCGGCCCACCTGCTCGGAGACGGAGAAGACGTCACGCGTGGGGTGGAGCACCAACCCGACGCGCGGCGGCCCCCCGTCAGTCGTCACCCACCCATGCTCGCGCACGCGGCCGCCAAGCAGGTGCCAAGGGGGCGACAAGCGGTGGTCGGCACCGTGCCCGCATGACCTCCACCGCTCATCGGCTCACCACCCGCTTCTCCGACCTCGCCGCGAGCACCGCTCCCGGCAGCCGCACCGCACGCCTGGTCGACGCCGTCTCCCGGGCCCACGCGCGCACCTACCGGGCCAGCGGCGGACGGCTCGGCGCCTCGATGGGCGGCACCGCCGTCGCCCTGCTGACCACGACCGGACGGCGGTCGGGGCAGCCCCGCAGCGCCACGGTCGGCTGCCTGCGGACCGGCGACGAGGTCGTGGTGGTCGCCTCGAACGCCGGACGCGACGCGCACCCGGCGTGGTACCTCAACCTCCTCGACGACCCGCGCGTGACGGTGCGCATCGGCCGCGCCGAGCACCGGGCCACCGCCTGCACGGCGGTCGGCTCCGAGCGGCAGCGGCTGTGGGCCGCGGTGGTCGCCGCGGCCCCCGTCATGGACGACTACCGGAAGCGCACGAGCCGCGTGCTGCCGGTCGTCGTCCTGAGCCCGCCCGCCTAGCCGGCGAGCTCGGCCGACCGCCTCGCCGCGGCCATGACGGCCGACACCAGCGCGGCCCTCGTCCCCTGCGCGTCGAGCTCGCGCAGGCCCGCGGCGGTGGTCCCGGCGGGGGAGGTCACCTGCTCGCGCAGGAGCGCCGGGTGCGTGCCGGTCTCCACCATGAGCCGGCCGGCGCCCAGCACGGTCGCCGCGGCCAGCTGCAGCGCCACCGCGCGCGGCAGCCCGGCGCCCACCCCGCCCTCCGCGAGCGCGTCGGCCACGGCGAAGACGAACGCCGGCCCCGAACCCGAGACGCCGGTGGCCGCGTCGAGCTGGCCCTCGGCCAGGCGCAGCACGGTGCCGGTGGCGGCGAGCAGCTGCTCGGTGCGGGCCAGCTCCTCCTCACCGGCGCCGGCGCCGGCCGCGAGCACCGTGACTCCGGCGCCCACCAGCGCCGGGGTGTTCACCACCGTGCGCACCACCGTCGCGCCGGGGAACGCCGCGGCCAGCCGCGCGGTGGTCACCCCCGCCAGGAGCGACACCAGCAGCGCCCCCTCGCGCACGGCCCCCGCCACCTCGGCCGCCACGGCGTCGAGCTGCTGCGGCTTCACCCCCAGGACGACGACGTCGGCAGCGGCGGCCTCTCGCACGGGGACGACGCGGACGCCGTGGCGCTCGGTGAGCTCGGCGGCCCGCTGCGGGCGGCGGGCCGTGGCGAGCGTGCGCTCGGCGGGCTGACCGCCGGCCAGCACCGCGGCGAGCACCGCCTCGCCCATCGTCCCGGTCCCCAGGACCGCCACGTCCACCGCTGCCTGCTCCGCGTCTGCCACGGCGGCGAGCCTAGAGCGGCGCGAGGAGCTCCTCGACGTCGTCGACGAGGCCGGCGGCGCCGCGCGAGGCGGCGATGCGCCCGCCGATGCGCCGCGAGGCCAGCGTGTAGCGGTCGTCCGCCAGGACCCTCCTCACCGCGCGCCCCACCTGCGCCGCGGTGGGCCTGCCGGTCCCCAGGCTGATCCCCGCTCCTGACCAGCGCACGCGGGCCGAGGTCTCCACCTTGTCCTCGGAGTCTCCGGCGATGACGATCGGGACCCCGTGGCGCATCGCCTGGTGCAGGCCGCCGTACCCGCCGTTGGTGACGAACGCGCGGGTGAGCGGCAGCAGCGCGTCGTAGGGGAGGTAGGCGGCCGCGTGGGCGTTGGACGGGAGGGCTGGCAGGTCGGAGACCGCGCGGCCGCCGGCGGTGAGCACGACGTCCACCGGCTCGTCCGCGAGCGCCTCCAGGGCCGGCCCGACGAGCTCGCTGAAGTCGGTGTTGGCGACGGTGCCCTGGGTGACGTGGACCACCGGGCGGCCGCCGAGCTCGCCGAGCCAGTCGGGCGCCTGCAGCCCGGGCGGCGGAGGAGCCTGCATCGGCCCGTAGAAGCGCAGGTGCCGGGGGGCGTCGGAGCGCGGGTACTCGAACTCGGGGACGGTGCCCTGCGCCAGGAGGTCGCTGCGCGTGACGACGTCGGTGAAGAACGCCGACCCGAGCGTCGCCGCGCCCACGGAGGTCAGGAAGGCGTCGAGCGACCGGTGCACCGGGGCCAGCAGCCGCGGGGCGACCGCGCGCAGCACGGCGTCCCGAGCGCTTCCCCAGACGGGGAGTCGTGACGGGGTGATCCCCAGCCCGAAGGGCGGGCAGTCGCGGCTGGAGAACCCGACCGGCCCGATCCCGAGGAGGACGACGAGGGGGCGCTGCGCGCGCGGCCTCGCCAGGAGTCCCTGCACGCCGAGGAAGGTCGAGTCGTGGACCACGAGGTCGACCGGTTGGGCGTCCAGGTGCTCCTCGATGCGGCGCGCCGCCGCAGGCGCGGGCCGGACGAAGGCCTCCTCGACCCCGGCGTTGAGGGCGTCCAGGCCGCGCTTGCGGTCGTCGGAGCTGCCGACGGCGTCCAGGGTGTCGGCCTCGGCGGGCAGGGCCACGAAGCCGGCGCCGGCGCCGGTGACCCGGTCCTCGTACCGGGCGCCGGTGAGCACGTCCACCTGCCACCCCCGGCGGAGCAGCTCGCGAGCGACGACGAGCACCGGGTCGACGTGCCCCACAGCGGGCATGGCGCACAGGAGGGCCCGGCGGACGGGTGGTCCACTCATTGACATGATCCCAACTCTAGTGAATATGGTGATGCTCCAGTCAACTGGAGGAGCCGATCGTGTCGAGCGCCCCGCAGCACAGCCAGACCGCCGACCCCACCCCCACCGTCCCCGCAGCCGTCTCGCAGCAGCGCCGCGGCTCGCAGGGCGCCGGCCGCCGCCCGGTGTGGGCGGTCGGAGGCGGGGCGGGGGTCATGACCGGAGGGCTCCTGCTGACCGTCGCGACCGTGCTCGAGGCGGGTCTCGGTGACGGTGCACCGGACTCCGCCGTGGCGACGTTCAGCGCCTTCTACCTCGCCGCAGCCGTCGTGCACGCCGCTGCGATGCTGCCGCTGGCCCTGGGGTCGACCGGCTCGAACGGGATCTGCGGTCGCCGGGTGCTCGGCACCGTGGCGCTGCTCTCCTTCGGCGCGGTGTTCCTGATGAGCCAGGTGACGTACTGGGTGCTCTCCTACGGCGGCGGTGGCAGTGGGCCGGAGTCGGCCTGGATCCTCACCGCGGCCGGTCTGACGCAGCTGGTGCTGCTCCTCACCGCGTCGACCGTCGTCGTCGTCGCCCGCGTGGCCGCCGGTGCCGCGCGGTGGGCGTTCCCGGGGCTGACGGCGGCCGCCGTCGTCGCCGGGATCGTGGTGACGACCGCCTCGGATCCCGCCGTCATCACCGGCGCCCTGCTGTTCTCCACGTGCTCGCAGGTGGTCGCCGGTGCGGTGCTGCTGGCGGGCCGGGCCCGGACCGCCACGCCCCGGCCCGTCTGAGCCGGGTTGGATGGACGCGTGCCCCGCTCCTACCGCTCCCCGAAGCGCGAGGCGGACGCCTCCGAGACGCGGGCGCGCGTCCTCGACGCCGCCGCTGAGCTCTTCGCCGCCCGGGGCTACGCCGCGACGACGATGAAGGCCGTCGCGGAGCGGGCCGGCGTCTCCGTCCCGACGGTGCACCTGCAGGGGGCCAAGCACGCGCTCCTGGTCGCCGCGCTCGACCGCGCCTTCGCCGGTGACGAGGGCGAGCAGCTGCTGACCGACCGACCGGAGCTCACGGCCGTCATGGCAGAGGCCGACGTCGACACCGCCTTCGAGCGGTACCTGGCCTTCCTCGCCGAGGCCAACGAGCGGTCGGCGCCACTGGTCGCGGCCCTGAGCACGGCGGCCCGGGTCGACCCGGAGGCCCAGGCCGCCTACGAGCGCCTGGAGGAGCGGCGCTGGCAGGACATGGCCGTCGGGGCCCGGTGGTTCGCCACCCGCGGGCTCCTCGACGACGGCGACGTCCCCACGGCCACCGACCTGCTCGGCCACGTCCTCGCCCCCGAGACCTACCTCCACTTCACCGTCGCGCGCGGCTGGGACGCGTCGCGCTACGTCCGCTGGGTCGGGCATCAGCTGCGCACCCTGCGCGAGCAGGTCGCCGCCGTCGAGGGGTCCTAGACGCACCAGGTGCCCGACGACGGGCACCCCGGACCCGGCCGGGCCGGCTGCGCCTCCGCCGGACACGCAGCACACTGCCGGGGTGATCCCGTGGGACCGCGAGGCGGAGCTGCTCGCCCTGGCCGGGGACGGGCGCCGCGACCTGCTGGTCCCCGGGCAGGTCATCGGCGGGCGCCTCGTGCTCGGGCTGCTGGGCCGCGGTGGCAGCGCGCAGGTGTACCGGGTGCTGCGGGGGGCCGGGCGCAGCGCCCGCGAGGAGGCCCTCAAGGTGCTCGAGCCGAGCGCCGCGGCCACCGGTGCGGGGCGCCGCCGCTTCCACCGCGAGTGCGAGGTGGCCACCGAGGTGCGCCACCCCGGCGTCGTCGCCGTCCTCACCCACGGCGAGGAGCTGCCCCGGGGCAGCGCTCTGGAGGAGCCGCTGCTGTGGGCGGCGATGGAGCTGCTCGACGGCGGCACGTCGGCCGCGCTGCGGCCGCGCGGGCGCGGGCGCCCCGACGTCGACCGCATCCTCGACGTGCTCGCGCAGGCGGCGGCCGGCCTCGACGCCGTGCACGCGCTCGACGTGGTGCACGGCGACGTCAAGCCCACCAACGTGCTGCTCGCGGCACCACCTGACCGCCGGGCCGCGGTGACCGACTTCGGGCTGGCGCGCAGCCTGGACGAGTCCCGGCCGCTGGCCCGCCACGGCCGGGTGGCGGGGTCGCTGCCGTACGCGGCGCCCGAGCTGCTCCAGGCGCAGCGGGTCACGCCCGCCACCGACGTGTACTCCCTGGCGTGCACGGCGGTGGAGCTGCTCTCGGGGGAGCCGCCGTACCCGTTCTCCACGACGTTCGCCGTGGCCCGCGCCCACGTGGCCGGCCGTCCCCCGAAGCTCAGCCGGCGGCGCCGCTGGCTGCCCGTGGCGCTCGACAGGGTGGTGGCCCGCGCGCTCGCCGTGGACCCGGCCGAGCGGCCACCGTCGTGCACGGCGCTCGTCGAGGAGCTCACCGCGGCCCTCGTGTGAGGCGCGTGTCACGCCGCCGACACACCCTCGTCGCGCACAGGTGCGCCCAGGCACCTAGGGTCGCCCCGGCCGAACACGAGGAGGTGGAGCCCTGTGAGCTCCCAGACGCGCAGCCAGGCGGACCTGACCGCCGAGGACGAGGGTTACCACAAGGGCCTCAAGCCGCGGCAGATCCAGATGATCGCCATCGGCGGGGCCATCGGCACCGGCCTGTTCCTGGGCGCCGGCGGGCGGCTCGCCAACGCCGGCCCCGGCCTGTTCCTCGTCTACGCGATCTGCGGCGTGTTCGTCTTCCTCATCCTGAGGGCGCTCGGCGAGCTGGTGCTCCACCGTCCGTCCTCGGGGTCGTTCGTCTCCTACGCCCGCGAGTTCTACGGCGAGCGCTTCGCCTTCGTGGCGGGGTGGATGTACTTCCTCAACTGGGCGATGACCTCCATCGTCGACGTCACCGCCATCGCGCTGTACGTCCACTACTGGGGCGCCACCGAGGTGGTGCCCCAGTGGGTGATCGCGCTGGTGGCGCTGGTCGTGGTGCTGTCGATGAACCTCATCTCGGTCAAGCTCTTCGGCGAGCTGGAGTTCTGGGCGGCGCTGCTCAAGGTCATCGCGCTGAGCGCGTTCATCGTCATCGGCCTGGTGTTCCTCCTGGGCCGCTTCACGGTGGACGGCGAGACCACGGGCCCGTCGGTCATCGCCGACAACGGCGGCCTGTTCCCCACCGGCCTGCTGCCGCTGGTGCTGGTCACCTCGGGCGTGGTCTTCGCCTACGCCGCGGTGGAGCTGGTCGGCACCACCGCCGGTGAGACCGAGAACCCCGAGAAGATCATGCCCAAGGCCATCAACGCCGTGATCTTCCGCATCGCGCTGTTCTACGTGGGCTCGCTGGTGCTGCTGGGCCTGCTGCTGCCCTACACCGCCTACAAGGACGGCGAGAGCCCGTTCGTCTCGTTCTTCTCGCGCATCGGCGTGCCCGCCGCCGGTGACATCATGAACGTCATCGTGCTCACCGCCGCGCTCAGCAGCCTCAACGCCGGTCTGTACTCCACCGGGCGCATCCTGCGGTCGATGTCGGTGGCGGGGTCCGCGCCGAAGTTCACCGGCAAGATGACGCGCAACGGCGTGCCGTTCGGCGGCATCGCGCTGACCGGCGTCATCACCCTGCTCGGGGTGGGCCTCAACGCGGTCGTCCCGGGGCAGGCCTTCGAGATCGTCCTCAACATGTCGGCGCTGGGCATCGTGGCGGCCTGGGGGACCATCGTCCTGTGCCAGCTGCGGCTGTTCAGCCTGTCGAAGCAGGGCGTGGTGGAGCGGCCCCGCTTCAAGATGATGGGCGCGCCGTACACCGGGTACGCCACGCTGGTCTTCCTCGCGGTGGTGCTCGTGCTCATCGGCTTCGACTACCCCATCGGCACCTGGACGCTCGCCACCCTGGTGGTCATCGTTCCAGGGCTGATCGTCGGCTGGTTCGCGGTGCGCAGGCGCGTGCTGGCCGTGGCCGCCGAGCGCGAGGGCTACACCGGCGAGTACCCCGTGGTCGCAGAGCGGCCCGGCACGGACCACCGCCCCCACGGCTGAGGCCACCGAGCCGGGGCCCGAGCGGGCGCGGCGGCGGTCAGAGCCCCCAGAATGGGCGCCCGTGACCGCCACCGCCCCCACTCCCACCTCCTCGGCGCTGACGAGGGAGGTCTTCGCGAGGCTGGAGCTGCAGCTGTCCTCCCCGGCGGACCTGTCGCTGCTGGTCGCCGCAGCCCGGACCCCCGGTTCGACCGTGGAGGACGAGCTCGTCGTCACCCACGCCGACGGTCCGCTGCCGCAGGCCGCCCTGCCCGTCGAGGTGGCCGTCGGTCCGCGCGAGCGCGGTGAGCGCATGCACGTCCTCACCGGCGTTCCCGCGGGCCGCGTGGTGGTCGAGTACGCCGGTCGGCTCACGCCCGCGGCGGACGCGGCCGGCGCCCCCTCGCCCGTCGACCTGGTGGAGCGCTTCGAGCTCAACCGGCCCAGCCGGTACTGCCCCTCCGACGAGCTGACCGCGTTCGCCGCCGCGGAGTTCGGCACCCGCGCCCAGACCGGCGACGCCGAGCTCGCCGAGCGCATCACCGCCTGGGTGGCTGACCGGCTCGTCTACACCTCGGGCTCCTCCACGCCGTTCGACGGGGCGGTCCAGACCCTCCTGCGCGGACAGGGCGTCTGCCGCGACTACGCCCACCTCGTGGTGACCCTCGCGCGCGCCCTGGAGCTGCCCGCGCGCCTGACCGCCGTGTACGCCCCCGGACTGTCCCCGATGGACTTCCACGCCGTCGCCGAGATCAGGGTGGAGGACGGCGCAGGAGCTGCGCAGTGGCAGGTGCACGACGCCACGCACCTGGCTCCGCGTCCGTCGCTGTGGCGCATCAGCACCGGCCGTGACGCCGTGGACACGGCCTTCCTGACCTCGCTGCGGGGTGGCGTGGCGCTGCGCGAGATGCAGGTGCGGGCCGTGGTGACCGGCGGTGACCTCCCCACCGACCCCACGGGGCCCGTCCTCCTCCGCTGAGCCCCTGCGAACCAGGGCCAGGTCAGAGGTGGCGGCCGACGAGGCGGACGGCGACGAGAGCGATGTCGTCGTCCACGCGGCCGCCGACGAGGTCGAGCAGGGCGTCGCAGACCTCGTCGGGGCTCGCGCCGTCCAGGCCGGCGGCCGCGCTGCGGAGCCACACCAGCCCCTTGGAGAGGTCCACGCCGCGCCGCTCCACCAGGCCGTCGGTGTAGAGCAGCACGGTCGCCCCGGCGGGCAGCACCGTGCGGTGGTCGGTGCGGCGGGTGTCGACCTGCAGGCCCAGCAGCAGCTCGGCGGGCTCCTCGAGCAGGCGCGGGGCGGCGCCGGGCACGAGCAGCAGCGGCGGCAGGTGTCCCGCGCTGCTCCACACCAGCTCCCGGGAGCCGTCGGGCTCCGCCGGGGACAGGGAGCCGAGCACCGCCGTCGCCAGTGACGTCACGCCCAGGTGCGGCAGCGCGGCGTCGAGCTCGGCGAGCACCTGCGACGGCGTGCGCACCCCGCTGTGGGCGATGCCCCGCAGGAGGTTGCGCAGCTGCCCCATGGCCGCGGCGGCGCGCTGGTCGTGACCGGTGACGTCACCGATGACCAGCTGCAGAGCGCCGGTGGCAGTGGTGAAGGCGTCGTACCAGTCCCCGCCCACCTGCGCGTGCTCCGCGGCCGGCACGTAGCGCACCGCGAGGTCGAGCCCCGTCACGGGCGGGGGCTCGGTGAGCAGGCTGCGCTGCAGCTCCTCGGCGATGGCGCGCACGGCCTCGGTGGCGCGCTGCTCCGCCTCGCGGGCAGCGGCCCGCTCCAGGGCCTGGGCGGTGGAGCTGGCCAGCACCGACAGCACCGCCCGGTCCTCCTCGGCGAGCTCGGTCTGGTGCTGCCCGTCGGCCCAGGCCAGCTCCAGCAGCCCCAGGTGGCGGTCGCCCACGTCGAGGTGCACCGCGCCCCGGGCCTCCGCCGCCGCGACGGCCACCCCGTCGCCGTCGTCGGGAGCACCGAGGGACAGCTGCGCCCTGCGGGCGCCGAGCAGCCTGGCCGCCCCGCGCTCCACCACGCCCTCCAGCTGGGCCACGTCGGCGGCCTCGGGCAGCTCCTGCAGCACCCGCACCAGGCCCAGCAGCCGGCGCACCTGGGCGCCCTGGAGCTCCACCCGCGCCTGCGCGGCCTCGGCGGCGGAGGCCACCGCCAGAGCACCACCCAGGGCCGCCGCGACCTGCCGCAGGAAGCCCAGGTAGTGCTCGTCCTCGGCGAGCCCCGGGGAGAGGGCCACCACGAGCAGCGGCCGGTCGTGCGCCGGCCCCACGCCCGGCACCCGCACCCACGCGGTGCGCCCCGCCGCACTGGCGCCCACCACCACGGCCTCGTCCACCGCACGCGGAGGGGGGCCCAGCAGGCGGACCTCGCGCTGCCGCGGGGCCTCGCCGGGCACCAGCAGCTCCAGCAGGGGGAGGTCGCCCGGGTCGGTGCGCAGCACCGGCAGCGCCAGCCGCGCCAGGTCGGCGGTGCTGCGCAGCACGCGCGGCAGGTCCGCCAGGCGCCGCAGCAGCGCCGAGCGACGCCGCTCCAGCACCTGGGCGGTGGTCTCCACGGCGATGTCGAGCACGCCCTCCACCGCCCCGTCGTCTCCGGCGACGGGGGAGTAGCAGTAGTCGAAGTAGCACTCCTCGGGGAAGCCCCGGCGGTCGATGTACAGCTCCTGGTCGACCATGCGCACAGCACCGTCACCGGCGAGCACCCCGCGCATGAGCGGGCCGATCTGGTCCCAGATCTCGCCGAAGACGTCCTCGCACGGTGTGCCAAGCCCCCACGGGTGCTTGCCGGGGAGCATCCGCGCGTACGCGGCGTTGTAGAGCAGCACGAACCGGGGACCCCACAGCAGCGTCACCGGGAAGCTCGTGGCGAACGCCAGCGACAGGGCCGTGCGCAGCGGCGTCGACCACGTCTCGGGCGCCCCCACGGGCGTGGCGGACCAGTCGACGGCCTCGTAGGCGCCGCGCAGCTCGCCAGCCGCGGCGAACGGCCCCTCCGCCGGCGTCACCAGCAGGTCATGCCGTCAGGTGCAGGGTGCGCGCGGTCTCCTCACGCACCTCCTGCGCCAGGGAGGGGTCGTCGGACAGCTTCCGGCCGTAGGAGGGGATGACGTCGCTCAGCAGCGGGCGCCACGCGTCGATGCGCTCGGGGAAGCACCGCTCGAGCAGGGTGAGCATCGCCGAGGCCGCCGTCGAGGCACCCGGGGAGGCCCCGAGCAGACCGGCGATCGTGCCGTCGGCCCCGGTCACCAGCTCGGTGCCGAACTGCAGGACGCCGCGGCCGCGCTGGTCCTTCTTGATCACCTGGACGCGCTGACCCGCGGTGATGAGCTCCCAGTCGCCGTCCCCGGCCTCGGGGAAGAAGGTGCGCAGCGCCTCCAGGCGCTGTCCGCGCGTCTGCAGCACCTGCTGCACGAGGTACTTGGTGAGCGCCAGCTCCGAGCGGGCCACGCCCAGCATCGAGGACAGGTTGTTGGCCTTGACCGAGCGCGGCAGGTCGAACAGCGACCCCGCCTTGAGGAACTTCGGCGAGAAGCCCGCGTACGGGCCGAACAGCAGCGACTGCTCCCCGTCCACCGAGCGGAGGTCGAGGTGGGGCACCGACATCGGCGGGGCCCCGACCTCGGCCTGGCCGTAGACCTTCGCGTGGTGCTGGGAGACGAGGTCCTTGCGGCGGGTGCGCAGGAACTGCCCGCTCACGGGGAACCCGCCGAACCCGCGGATCTCCTTGATGCCGGAGTGCTGCAGCAGCGGCAGCGCCCCACCGCCGGCGCCGACGAAGACGAAGCGGGTGACCAGCGCGCTGCGGTGCCCGGTGGCGACGTCCTGCACCTGCACCTGCCAGCGCCCCGACGGGGTGCGCTTGAGGCCGGTGACGCGGGTGCCGGTGGCCACGTGCACGCCGCGGCGCTGGGCGGCGTCGAGCAGGAGCCCGGTGAGGGCGCCGAAGTTGACGTCGGTGCCGGCCAGGGAGCGGGTCGCGGCGACCTCCTGCGCCGGGTCGCGCCCGGCCATCACCAGCGGGACCCACTCGGCCAGCTCGGACGGGTCCGCGGTGTGCTCCAGCTCGGAGAACAGCGGCTGGGCCTTCAGCGCCTCGTAGCGGGCGCGCATGTAGCGCTGCCCGTCCTCGCCGGTGACGAAGCTGACGTGCGGCACCGAGGTGATGAACGCCTTCGGGTCGTCGGTGAGCCCGGCGCGCACCAGGGAGGACCACAGCTGGCGGGAGACCTGGAACTGCTCGTTGATCCCCACGGCCTTGGCCGGGTCGACCCGGCCGTCGGGGCCCGCCGGGGTGTAGTTCAGCTCGCACAGCGCCGCGTGGCCGGTGCCGGCGTTGTTCCACGGGTCGGAGCTCTCCAGCCCCACCGACGGCCCCGACTCCAGGACGACGACGGACCAGTCCGGCTGCACGAGCCCCAGCAGCGCGGCGAGCGTGGCGCTCATGATGCCGCCGCCGACCATGACGACGTCGGGCGCGGCGCTGGCTGCACGGGCGTTGTTGACCACGGACTCCTGGGCGCTCAGCGCTGCCTCCTCGGTGAGGACGTCGGTCGACGTCGGTGGTGCACTCCGGCCCGCTCGCGCGAGCCACCTCCCATCATCCCGCTCTCCGGGCCGCGCGGTCGACGCGCCCCGGCGGGGCTGTGGCGCACGTCGCAGGCGGTCGCCGCGGGTCGTGAGCCCTCAGGGCCCCCAGCGCTGCGCGGCCTCGTCGCGGGCGGAGCGGCCCTGCGAGCCGCCGAGGGGGGCGCTCTGCGGGCTGCGGCGCAGCAGGAACCAGACCTCCTTGCCGTGCTCGGTGGGCTCCGCGCCCCACGCGGCGGACAGCAGGTCCACCAGGGCCATGCCGCGCCCGTCGACGTCCGCGGGGCGCGCCGCGCGCGGCAGCGGCTGGCGGGAGCTGCCGTCGGTGACGCGCACCCGCATCCCGCTGGAGGTGTCGCACTCCACCGCCAGGGTCACCGGCGGCGCACCGTGGACCACGGCGTTGGTCACCAGCTCGGAGGTCAGCAGCTCGGCGTCGTCCAGCACGGTGGAGTGGTGCTGGGGGCAGCGGGCGGTGCGCAGGAACACCCGCGCCAGGCGCGGCGCGCTCGTGTCCGAGGGCAGGGTCGTGCTGGCCGCCGCCGTCACCTCGCACACCGCAGCTCCTCAGGGGTCTCGCACCACTCGCACCACAGCGCTCTGGACCGGTTGCCGGGCCCGCGACGGGAGCACACCCCCGAGTCTGGACCGGTTCGGCCTGCTCCGCCGGTCCAGACCGCTGGCCGCGCCACCGTCGGCCCACCCGGCCGGCCACCCGGTCGGACCCGCCGGGGGGCGCCGGCGGCGCACCGGCTCCCCAGAACCGACCTCGCGGACCCCTCCTGTGGGGCATCCTTGACGCGTGGGGGCGAGCAGGGGGACCTCGCCCGCGGTGGTTCCGCAGCGCGGCCCCTCCGCAGGCGAGCAGGTCGAGGCCCTCGGCGCAGCCGAGGGCGCCCTGGTGCTGCCCGAGACCCCCCTGGTGGAGCGCGTGGAGGTGCTGACCACGCCCGCGGCCCCCGTCCAGCCCGCCGCGCTGCCGGCGCCACCCCTCGACCTCACCGCCGCCGCCCCCGCCGGCGGGGGAGCCGGTGGCCGCGACGGCGCCCTCGACCGGCACGCCCGCCTGGTGTGCTCGGTCCTGGGCGTGCCCGCCGCCGTCGTCAGCCTGGTCTCCCGGCGCCTGCAGCTCTTCCCCGGCGCCGTCGGCCTGCCCGAGCCGTGGCAGACCACGCGCCTCGCGGACCTGTCCCGCTCCTCCTGCCAGCAGGTGGTGGCCAGCGGCCAGCCGCTCGCCGTGCGCGACGCCCGCGAGGACCCCGACCTGCGCGACGACGCCGTGGTCACCGAGCTCGGCGCCGTCGGCTACCTCGGCGCCCCGCTGCGGGACGCCCGCGGCGAGGCCGTCGGCGCGCTCGCCGCGCTGTCCGCCGAGCCCCGTGACTGGACCCGCCGCGAGGTGGCCCTCCTCGCCGACCTCGCCGCCGCGTGCTCCGCGGAGCTGCAGCTGCGCCGGGCCCTGTCCGACGCCGCCGAGGTGCGGGCGGCCGCCGAGAGCGCCCGCGACGAGGCCACCACCGCGCAGATGCGCGCCGTGGGCCTGCGCCGCGACGCGGAGGTGGCCGCCGCGCGCAGCCGCCTCCTGCTCGACCTCAGCCAGGCCGTCTCCCGCGCGCGCGAGGTGGAGGACGTCGCGGCCAGCGTCGTCGCCGGAGTGCGGACGGGCCTGGAGGCGCAGCTGACGGCCGTCGCCCTGCACGAGCGCGGCTCCGGCGCGCTGCGCTACGTGGCCTCCGACCGCGAGGCCGGGACGGAGCAGGACGACGACGGCGCGAGCCCGGCCGAACCGCTCGACGTGCCCGAGGGCGCGCTGCTGGCCGCGCGGGAGGCGCGCGTGGTCTTCACGCCCGACGCCGCCACCGCCGCGGCGACCGCCTCCTCAGCGGCACCCGTGCTGGCCGGCGTGGAGGCCGCTGTGCACGCCCCGCTGCTGGTCGACGGGCAGTGCCTGGGCGTGCTGACCGTCGCCTGGGGCTCCGCCCGTGCGCTGCTGCCGGCCGAGCGCGAGCTGGTGGCCTCCCTCGCGGAGGCCGCGGCCCACGCCGTCCAGCGCTGCCTGTCGCTGCGCGCCGAGCGGGAGGCCGCTCGGACGCTGCAGCGCGCCATGCTCACCGAGCTGCCCGACCTGCCCCACCTGGAGCTCGCCGCCCGGTACGCGCCCGCCGCCGCGGGCCACCAGGTGGGTGGCGACTGGTACGACGCGCTGCTCCACCCCGACGGCTCCACCCTGCTCGTCATCGGTGACGTCACCGGCCACGACATCGGCGCCGCCGCGGCCATGGGCCAGGTGCGCAGCGCGCTGCGCACCCTCGCCGTGGCCACGGAGGACTCCCCGGCCCAGCTGCTCGCCCGCCTGGACGGCACCCTCGACGTCCTCGGCGCCGACGTCCTCGCCACCGTCCTGGCGATCCGCCTCGCCGACGACGGCCACGGCGCGGGGGACCTGCGCATGCGCTGGAGCAGCGCCGGCCACCTGCCAGCGCTGCTCGCCGTCCCCGGTTCCGGCGTCGTGGCGCTGGACGGGCACGAGGCGGACCTGCTGCTGGGCCTGGCCCCGGGCAGCCCGCGCAGCGAGGCCGAGGTGGACCTGCCCGCCGGGTCCACCCTGCTGCTCTACACCGACGGCCTGGTCGAGCGGCGCGACAGCGACCTGGGCGAGGGCGTCCAGCGGCTCGCGGACGCGCTCGCCGAGGTCGCGCACCTGCCGCTGCCGGAGCTGCTCGACGCCGTCATCGCCGAGCTGGTGGGCGGCGGCGGCGCTGACGACGTCGCCGTGCTGGCGGCGCGCACGCGCTGACGGCACCTCCCGGCGCCCTGCGGCCGACCCCTACCGTGCGGTCGGGGACCGGGCCCGGCAGGCTGGTGCCGTGAGCGTCACCGACGACAACTCAGCCAGCGCACCCGTGGTGCGGCGCATCGAGACGGCCGCCGTGGTCGGCGCCGGGTACATGGGCGGGGGCATCGCGCAGTCGATGGCCCGCGCCGGGCTGCCCGTCGTCCTCGCGGACGTCTCCGCGGAGGCGGCGGCCCGCCAGCTCGAGCGCCTGCTGACCGAGGCCCGCACCTACGAGGAGCAGGGCCTGTTCGCCCCCGGCGACGCCGACCGCGTGGCCGCCAACCTGCGCGCCGCCACGTCCGTGGAGGAGGCCGTGGCCGACGTCGACTTCGTCCACGAGGTGGTCTTCGAGAAGGTCGAGGTCAAGCACGACGTGCTGGCGCGCGCCTCCGCCGCGGCCCGCCCCGACGCGATCATCGGCACCAACACCTCCACCATCCCCGTCAAGGTGCTCGCGCCCGCCGTCGTCCGCCCGGAGCGCTTCCTCACCGTGCACTGGTCCAACCCCGCGCCGTTCATCCCCGGCGTGGAGCTGGTGGTGGGCGAGGCGATCGACGCCGCCGTCCTGCCGGTGGTGCAGGAGATGCTCGAGCGGGCGGGCCGGCGCTCGGCGCAGGTGGCCGACACCCCGGGCTTCGTGCTCAACCGCCTGCAGTACGTGCTCTTCAAGGAGGCCGCGGACATCGTGGCCGAGGGCGTGGCGACCCCGGAGGCCGTGGACACCATCGTCTCGACGACGTTCGGCTTCCGGTACCCGTACTTCGGCCCGTTCGCCATCGCCGACATGGCGGGTCTGGACGTCTACGTGCTCGGCATGAAGATCATGGAGGAGGCCTACGGCGAGCGGATCTCCCCGCCGAAGGCCCTCACCGACCTCGTCGACGCCGGCGCGCACGGCGCGAAGAACGGCGAGGGCTTCACCGTCCACGGAGACCCCGAGAAGCTGGCGCGGATGATCGCCTACCGAGACCTCGCCTACGCCCGGCAGGGCCAGCTGCTGGCCGAGCTGGCGCACGCCCACCCGGACGCGCCGGCCTCCCCAGCACCGGCGCAGGACCCCGACGTCGTCGCCGAGCAGGAGGCCCGCCCGTGAGCACGCCCGACAGGACCACACCCGACCCCGCCACCTGGCCCATCGGCGCCGCGCTGCTGCAGGCCCCGCCGGTCCTCCCCGACGGCACGCCCGCCCAGGAGGCTCCCGAGGTCGAGTGGCGCCGCGTGCTGCGCCGGGTGCGCCTGGCCGGGTTCGACCACGTCGACCTCACGGACTCCTGGGTGCGCCCCGGCGACCTCTCGCCCGAGCGCCTCGCCGTCCTCAAGCGCCTGCTGGCCGAGGAGGGCCTGGGCGTCACCGCCATCACCACGGCCCGACGCAGCCCCATCGCCCCCGACGCCGGCGAGGCGGCGGCCAACCAGGAGTACCTGGAGCGCACGCTGGTCGCCGCGGCCGAGCTGGGGACGACGGTGGTCTCGGCCGGGCTGCTGCCGGTGCTCACCGACGCGCAGAAGGCCGCGGAGTGGTTCTGGCTGGAGCAGGGTCTGACCGACCCCGACCCGCAGACCGACGGCGGCGCCGCCTTCGACCTGGCGGTGGAGCGCTTCACCGCGCTCGGCCGGCGAGCGGGGGAGCTGGGGCTGCAGCTGAGCCTGGAGATGTACGAGGACACCTACCTCGGCACGCCGGAGTCGTCGGTGCGGCTCAAGGAGGCGGTCGGACTGCCGAACGTGGGCCTGAACCCCGACGTCGCGAACATCATCCGGCTCCACCGGCCCGTGCAGCCGTGGCGCGAGCAGCTGGCCGCGGTGCTCCCGCACGCCAACTTCTGGCACGTGAAGAACTACTACCGCGACCACGACCCGGCCACCGGGTCCTACGCCACCGCTCCGGCGCCGCTGGCCCTGGGCGTCATCGACTACCGGTGGGCGGTGGAGGAGGCGCTCCGCGTGGGCTTCACGGGGCCGTTCTGCACCGAGCACTACGGCGGCGACGGGCTGAGCGTGTCGGCGCAGAACCGCGAGCACCTGCGCCACCTGCTGGCGTCGGCCACGGAGCTGCTCTCCCTCTGAGCGCCGGGTGACGACTGCCGCCCTCCTCCTCGCACTTTCCGCGGCAAGTGCGAGAAGGAGAGAGGCGCGATCCGCACCTTCCGCGGCAAGTGCTGTCAGGCGGGGGCGGTCGCGACGGCGAGCAGGCCCGTGCCGCCGCGCCACCCGCCGTCGTCGCCGCCCACCGGGAGCACCCGCCAGGAGCCCTCGGGCGGCACGGCGGCGGCCGGACGGTCCTTGGTGACGCGGTGCAGCAGCCCCGTCACCCGCGGCTCGAGCCCGGCGGCGACGCCGGAGACGAGGTTCCACGCCCGGTTGGCCGTGCCCTGCACCAGCGCGCCCACCGGCGTGAGGGAGAAGGTCGGCCCGTCCACCCGGAGCACCGTCACCGGCCAGCCGCCCGTGCCCTGCGACACCGCGCGGGCCAGTCCGGCCGCGTCCACGGGGCCCACGTGCGGGGCGTACCCGGACCATCCCCGCGGGTAGCCGGACTCGTCGGGGGTCGACAGCACCAGCGCACCGCCCGGCAGCACCGCCGCGGCCAGCGACGCGACGAACGGCACCTGGTGGCGCGGCTCGATGTGCTCGATGACCTCCATGGCGGTGACGACGGCGCCGCGGGGGGCCTCCTCCAGGTCCGTGTGGACGCCGGTGCCGGGGAACGCCGCAGCGGCCAGCGCGGTGTGGCGGGGGTCGGTGTCCACCACGTGCAGCTCGCGGCCGAGCCGCTCCGCCAGCAGCGGTGAGAAGGCGCCGGTGCCGGCGCCGACGTCCACCACCGGGCCTGCCACCGCCTCCGCCGGCGCTGCCAGCTGGGCCGCCCGGACCGCCACGAGGTAGTTCACCGCGTGGCGCACCACCGTGCTGCGGTTGCGGTGCAGCCCCGGGTCGCCGCCGTGGGTGTTCGCGGCGCCGCCGGCCACGCGGGCGCGCACCGCGTCGAGGCGGTCCATCGAGGCCTCGGCGGCGAGCACGGCGTCCGCCACGCGCTGCGGCTGCCAGCGGCGGGCACCGGCGGGGTCGTGGGCGGGGGCGTCTGCGCGGGGCGTCTCCACTCCGACAGGGTCACAGACACCCCGCCCCACCCGGTCCAGCAGGGTGCTCAGACGGGGTCGGAGGTGCCGCTCCAGCGCTGCGACTGGCGCACCGCGCTGGTCACCGCCGTGCCCGCGCGCTGCCCGGCGACCAGGCCGACCTCGCGGAGCATCGCGGCGCGGACGTCGGCCAGGGGCGTCCACGCGCCGACGAAGGTGACGTCGTAGCGGTCCTCGACGCGCCCGTCGGCGATGGCCTGGCCCAGCAGCAGCCGGACCCTGGCGACGTGGCCGTCGGAGGTGACGACGGCCACCCGCCGCACGCCGGGGTCGGTGCGCGTGAGCAGCGGCAGGGCGTAGGCGAGGTTGTCGGCAGTGGTCAGCGCCCGCTCCTCCAGGAGGAGCCGGCTCGGGTCGACGCCGAGGGCCACCAGCCGGTCACCCAGCGCCTTCGCCTCGGAGACCGGCTGCGCGTCGAACGGCGTGGGGCCGGTGACGCCACCGCTGGTGACCACCCACGGGTCCGCGCCGTCGTCGTGGGCCTGCTCCACGAGGTCCGCCGCGCGCTGGGCCCGGCTGTCCAGCAGCGGGGTGACCTTCCCGGCGTCCAGGCTGGAACCGAGGACGACGACGGCGTCGAGGCGGCCGGCGTCCACGCCGCGGTGCGACCAGGCCGTGCTGGCCGCGATGTCGACGACGGGCCACAGCAGCACCATCGCCGCCACGCCGGCGCTGGCCAGCTGCAGGCGGCGGGACCAGCTGAGGCCGGTGAGCCAGCCCGCGGGCCGGGAGGGGTCACGACGCAGCACGGGCACCCCTGGTGCTGCGGCGGTGGGCGGCCATGACGCGCTCGGCCTCGCGGGCGTCCTGGCGCTCGCGCAGGGTCTGCCGCTTGTCGTGCTCGGCCTTGCCGCGGGCGACGGCCACCTCGACCTTCACCCACGAGCCGAGGAAGTACAGGCTGGTGGGGACGACGGTCCAGCCGCCCTCGCGGGAGCTCTCCGCGAGGCGCCGCAGCTGGGCGGCGTGCAGCAGCAGCTTGCGGGGGCGCCGCGCGGAGTGGTTGGTCCAACTGCCCTGGGAGTACTCGGGGATGTGCGCTCCGTGCAGCCACGCCTCCCCGGCGTCGTCGATCTCCACCCAGCTCTCGGACAGCGAGGCCCGGCCCTGGCGCAGGGCCTTCACCTCCGTGCCGACGAGCACCAGGCCGGCCTCGTAGCGCTGGGTGAGCAGGTAGTCGTGCGCGGCGCGCTTGTTGCGGGCCACCAGGCGCAGGCCCTCCTCGCGGGGACGGGAGGGCCTGCTCTGGCGCGCCCAGGCGCCGGCACCGCGGCGGGCTACGGCGCCACCGCTTCTGCAGCGGTGGTGGACGCGGCGATGGGCGCGGCGCCGTAGCGCTGGGCGGCGCGGGCGCGGGCCTGGGCGGCGAGGACCTCGCGGTCCCGCGGGGGAGCGGAGGTGGTGAGCGCCTCCAGGAGGTGCTCGGTGGCGTGGGCGACCTCGGCGACCGCGCGGTCGAAGGCGTCCGCGTTGGCGCGCGAGGGCTTCGTCGTCCCCGCCACCTTGCGGACGTACTGCAGCGCAGCCGCGTAGACCTCGTCGTGCGTCGTCGCCGGCGCGAGGTTGTGCAGCGTGCGGATGTTCCGGCACATGTCACGGAACGATAACGGCCTCGGTGCGCCGTCGGGCGAGGTGGGGCGAAGTCGACCCGAACTGCTCAGCCTCTCGCGCGACACCTCGCCCCGCATCCGGAGATCACCCTGCCCGCACTCTCCCGCGCAAGTGCCGGCCGCATGTCCAGCTGGACGGCACTCTCCCGGGCAAGTGCCGGTCTGGGGCCCCTTGAGGCGGCACTCTCCCGCACCAGTGCCGGTCAGGCGGTGCGCTGCGCGATCGCTCGGCGGACCGCGTCGACCGCCATGCCGCGCTCGCGCATCATGTCGGCGGTCACGTGGACGACGATCCAGCCAGCTTCCCGCAGACGGTCGAGACGCTGCCGGTCTCTGGCGAGCTGGTCGGCGATGAGGCCGTGCCACGAGCCCTCGTACTCGATCGCGATCCTCAGCTCCACGACGGCGAGGTCGACGCGCGCGACGAAGCGCCCCAGGTGCGTCACCACGTGCTGCGGCTCGATGGCGAACCCCAGGCTGGCCCGCACCAGCCTGACCCGCAGGCGGGACTCGGGTCGTGACCCAGCCCTGCCGTCGGACAGCGAGGCCATCTCGCGCACGGCCACGACGTCGTCCTCGTGCCGTCCTTCGAGCCACGAGCAGAAGGTGCGCCTGTCGAAGAGCCCGGCCCCCAGTGCGGCGTCGAGGTCGGCGACGCCGTCCTCCACCGGCCGCCGAGCGGCGATGTCGAAGGCCATCCGCTCGCGGGTCGTGACAGGGACCCCGCGCCACAGCCCGCCGCTGAGAGGTCCCCTCGCGGCTCCGCGGAGCTGGAGGCCGCCCCGCGGCTGCTTGCGCTCGGCCTGCGGGAGGACGAACTCGACCGCGTCGCCGGCATCTCGGAGGCGAACGCCCAGCGCAGTGGCCAGCGACCTGCCGGTGAGCCGCGCGGAGCCGGGGGCGACCAGAGAGGCTCCTCGGCAGTCCAGGCCGTGGTCGTGCGGCACCCACCTCGGCGCGTAGACGTCAGTCATGAGGCGTCGCAGGCGGTCGCTCCTCAGCTGCCGCCGCGTGAGGACGCCCCGTGCGACCAGGTCGGAGCCGAGGAAGACCTCGGGAAGGGCCTCGGGCCAGGGTGTCTTCGCCGCCACACCGCAGACACTGGCCGGTCAGGTCGCTCCGCTGCTGGCGGCGTGCGCCGGCCTGTGGACGACGACGTCCACCGCCGCCTGCGGCACTGGCGCGGGAGAGTGCCGGTGCGACGGGTCCACGACCGGCACTGGCGCGGGAGAGTGCCGGCGTGACGGGTCCACGACCGGCACTGGCGCGGGAGAGTGCTGGTGGGTGGGCGTGAGCGGCTAGGACGACGACGGCGGCCCGCCCACCCCGGTCAGGGGCAGGCGGGCCGCCGTGCGCGTCAGCGGGAGGTCACTCCCAGGAGAGGCCGCCGCCGGTCTGGTACTCGATGACGCGGGTCTCGAAGAAGTTCTTCTCCTTCTTGAGGTCCATCGTCTCGCTCATCCACGGGAAGGGGTTCTCCGCCGGGGGGAACACCTCCGCCAGACCCAGCTGGACGCAGCGGCGGTTGGTGATGAAGCGCATGTACTCGGAGGTGAGCTCGGCGTTCAGGCCGAGGATGCCGCGGGGCATCGTCTCCTGGCCGTACGCGATCTCCAGCTCGCACGCCTCCTTGAGCATGCCCCGGACCTCGGCCTGGAACTCCGCGGACCACAGGTGCGGGTTCTCGGCCTTGATCTGGTTGATGACGTCGATGCCGAAGTTCAGGTGGATCGACTCGTCGCGGAGGATGTACTGGTACTGCTCGGCGATGCCGACCATCTTGTTGCGCCGGCCCAGGCTGAGGATCTGCGCGAAGCCGGTGTAGAACCACATGCCCTCGAAGACCACGTAGAAGGCGATGAGGTCGCGCAGGAAGTCCTGGTCGGCCTCGGGCGTGCCGGTGGAGAACTCGCCCGACTCGAGGTTGCGGGTGTGCTTGAGCGCCCACGCGTCCTTGGCGGTGATGGACGGCACCTCGCGGTACATGTTGAACAGCTCGCCCTCGTCGAGGCCGAGGCTGGTGCAGATGTACTGGAAGGTGTGCGTGTGCACGGCCTCCTCGAAGGCCTGGCGCAGCAGGTACTGGCGGCACTCCGGGTTGGTGAGCTGGCGGTAGACCGCCAGCACGATGTTGTTGGCGACCAGCGACTCCGCCGTGGCGAAGAAGCCCAGGTTGCGCTTGAGCATGAGGCGCTCGTCCTCGGTGAGGCCGTCGCGGCTCTTCCACAGGGCGATGTCGGCCTGCATGGACACCTCGGTGGGCATCCAGTGGTTGTTGCAGCCGGCGAGGTACTTCTCCCACGCCCACCCGTACTTCAGCGGGAGCAGCTGGTTGACGTCGGCGCGGGCGTTGATCATCGCCTTGTCGCTGACGTCGACGCGTGCGGCTCCGGACTGGATGGCGCCGAGGCCGGTGACGTTCTCGACGGCTCCGTCGGCGGTCAGGGGGGCGTCGTCGGTGGTGGTCACGGTGATCTCCTCCGATGAGGTGCGGGTGGTCGGAACCGAGGACTGGGGGTTGCTGGTCGGCGCGCTCACTGGCAGGCCTCGCAGTCCTCGCCGTTCTCGATGGAGCAGGCGGCGGCGTACTCGGCGCTGTAGCGCGAGGCCTCCTCCGCCGCGGCGGTCTCGGGCAGCACCACCAGGGGCGACGGGCTGGTCGAGACGGCGGCGGCCGGGCTCGCGGCCACCGCGGCGGCGACCCCGCCGGCAGCGGCAGCGGCACCGCCCTGGGTCGGGACGCCCGCGGACGGCGCAGCGGCTGGGGTACCGGCGGAGACGGCGTTGAGCTTGCCGTCGGTGCCGCGCAGGGTCGACTTCTCCACGTGCGTGGCCGAGGACGAGCGCAGGTAGTACGTCGTCTTCAGGCCCAGCTGCCAGGCCGTGCGGTAGAGGTTGTCGAGCTTGCGGCCGTTCGGGCTGGACACGTACAGGTTCAGCGACTGGGCCTGGTCGATCCACTTCTGGCGACGGGCGGCCGAGCGCAGCAGCCAGGACGGGTCCACCTCGAAGGCGGTGGCGTACAGCGCCTGCAGGTCCGCGGGGACGCGGTCGATGGCGCCCAGGGAGCCGTCGAAGTACTTGAGGTCGGAGACCATGACCTCGTCCCACAGGCCGCGCTCGGCGAGGTCGCGCACCAGCGAGGCGTTCACCACGGTGAAGTCGCCGGACATGTTCGACTTCACGAACAGGTTGCGGTACATCGGCTCGATCGACTGCGCGACGCCCACGATGTTGGAGATCGTCGCCGTGGGCGCGATCGCCATGACGTTGGAGTTGCGCATGCCCTGGCGCTGCACCTTCTCGCGCAGCGGCGCCCAGTCCAGCGTCGTGGAGGTGTCGAGGTCGACGTCGCCGCCGCGGGACTCGCGCAGCAGCTCCAGGGAGTCGATCGGCAGCACGCCGCGGCTCCACAGCGACCCGTCGAAGCTCCGGTACGAGCCGCGCTCGGCCGCGAGGTCGGAGCTGGCCTCGATCGCGGCGTAGGAGATCTGCTCCATGGAGGTGTCCGCGAACTGCACGGCCTCCTCGGAGGAGTAGGGCAGGCGCAGCGCGAACAGCGCGTCCTGGAAGCCCATGAGGCCCAGGCCCACCGGGCGGTGCTGCTGGTTGGCGTTCTCGGCCTGGGGGATCGTGTAGAGGTTCAGGTCGATGACGTTGTCGAGCATGCGGACCGCGGTGCGGACCGTGCGGCGCAGCCGCTCGACGTCGAGGCCGTCAGCGGTGGTGTGCGCGGCCAGGTTGATGGAGCCGAGGTTGCAGACCGCGACCTCGTCGGCGTTGGTGTTCAGCGTGATCTCGGTGCACAGGTTGGAGGAGTGCACCACGCCCACGTGCTGCTGCGGGGAGCGCAGGTTGCACGGGTCCTTGAAGGTGATCCACGGGTGCCCGGTCTCGAACAGCGCCGTCAGCATCTTGCGCCAGAGGTCGACCGCGTTCACCTGGCGGTGCACGCGCAGCTCGCCGCGCTCCGCCATCGCCTCGTACTCCGCGTACCGCTCGGCGAACGCCGCGCCGTACAGGTCGTGCAGGTCGGGCGTCTCGTCGGGGGAGAACAGCGTCCAGGTGCCGCCCGCGGCCACGCGCTGCATGAACAGGTCCGGCACCCAGTTGGCCGTGTTCATGTCGTGCGTGCGGCGGCGCTCGTCACCGGTGTTCTTGCGGAGCTCGAGGAACTCCTCGACGTCGATGTGCCAGGTCTCCAGGTAGGCGCAGACAGCGCCCTTGCGCTTGCCGCCCTGGTTCACCGCGACGGCGGTGTCGTTGGCGATCTTGAGGAAGGGCACGACGCCCTGGCTCTGGCCGTTGGTGCCCTTGATGTGGGCGCCGATGCCGCGCACGGGGGTCCAGTCGTTGCCGAGGCCACCGGAGTACTTGGCCAGCATCGCGTTGTCCTTGATGGACTGGAAGATGCCGGACAGGTCGTCGGAGACCGTGGTGAGGAAGCAGCTGGACAGCTGCGGGCGGGTGGTCCCCGCGTTGAACAGCGTCGGGGTGGAGCACATGAAGTCGAAGCTGGAGATCAGGCGGTAGAACTCGATCGCCCGCTCCTCCTTGTGCTCCTCGTTGAGGGCCAGGCCCATCGCCACGCGGAGGAAGAACGCCTGCGGCAGCTCGTAGCGCACGCCGTGCTCGTGCAGGAAGTAGCGGTCGTACAGGGTCTGCAGGCCCAGGAACGTGAACTGGCCGTCACGGCCGGCCTCGATGGCCTGGCCCAGCTTGTCGAGGTCGAACTCGGCCAGGCGCGGGTCGAGCATGCCCAGCTCGATGCCCTTGGTGACGTAGCCCTTGAGGTAGCGGGGGTACAGCTGCGCCATCTGCGGCGCGGTGGCGAGGGTGCGCTCGCCGAGGACGTGCGAGAGGGCCTCGGTGCGCAGCATGTCCATGAGCAGGCGCGCGGAGACGTAGGTGTAGTCGGGGTCGACCTCGACCTTGGTGCGGGCGGCCAGCACCAGGGCCTGGGCGAGCTCGACCTCGCCGACGCCGTCGTACAGGGTCCGCATGGCCTCGGTGACCACGGCGTCCGGGTCCACCGTGGGCAGGCCGGCGCAGGCCTCGGCGACGACGGCGGCCACGCGGTCGCGGTCCAGCGGGACCAGGGTGCCGTCGGTGGTGCGCACCGACAGCTGGCGGACGGACTCGACGCTGGGGGTGGCGGCGTCGCGCTCGCGGCGGGCGCGGGCGTGCTCCTCGCGGTAGAGGATGTAGGAGCGCGCGACGGCGTGCTCGCCCGATCGCATGAGCACCAGCTCGACCTGGTCCTGGACCTCCTCCACGGCCACCGGGCGGCCGGAGGAGCCCGAGCCCGCCAGGGAGCGGCGCACGAGGGTCTCGACGACGGTGCGGGTCATCTCGTCGACCAGCTCGCGCACGCGGGCGGAGCTGCCGGCGGCCTGGCCCTCGGTGGCGAGGAACGCCTTCTGCAGGGCCACGCTGATGCGGGAGGCGTCGAACGGCACGACCTCACCGCGCCGGTTGATGACGGCGGTGGGGGCTTCCGTGGTCTCGCCGTTCCCGCTCGCGGACCCGTCCGTGGTGACCTCCAGGACCTCGTCTGCCACCTGGGTCATGTGCGTCTCCTCGGGGTCGTGGTGGTGCGTGAGAGCGTGATGAAGCCGGAACGCTGCGTCATCTGCGCAGGTCCCGGGGAAGTGGGGTGACCGGAGCGCTCGTCGGAGGCGCCTTCCGGTGTCTCCGACGCTACATCTTGTGCCGGGCGACGCGCCAGCGGGCACATTTGGGGAAAGCGCCTGTCGGGCGCGTCACCTGCGCAGCAGCCTCCCGAGCTCGGCGTGTCGTCCGAGCGGACCCTGCCAGAGGGGTCCGACAGCCCGTCCCAGGAGCGCTGCAGGACCGCCGGGAGGGGGCGTCGGAGCCCTCGCCTAGCCTGCTGGGCGTGCCAGACGACGACGCCGTCTTCCGCTGGGCCGTGCTCGGCCCCGGGTCCATCGCCCGCCGCTTCACCCGGGAGCTGCCGGCCAGCCGCACGGGGGTCCTCGTGGCCGTCGGCAGCTCGGACGCCGCGCGCGCCCGGGCCCTGGCCGACGAGGTCGAGGCCGCCGGCCCCGGCGGTGCCGCGCGGGGCGGACGGGTGGCCTCGGGCACCTACGAGGAGGTCCTGGCCGACCCCGGCGTCGACGGCGTCTACATCGCCGTCGTCCACCCGCGCCACGCCGAGCTCGCCGTCGCCGCGGCCCGCGCCGGCAAGCACCTGCTGGTGGAGAAGCCCCTCACCCCGAGCCGCGGCTCGGCGATGGGCGTGGTCGACGCGGCCCGCGAGGCCGGAGTGGCCCTGCTGGAGGCCTTCGCCTACCGCTTCCACCCCGCCACGCGCCGCCTGCTCGAGCTGGTCCGCGAGGGGGCCGTCGGGGAGGTCCTCCACGTCGACTCGAGCTTCTCGTTCGCCTCCGAACCCGGTCCGGCAGCATCACCCGGACGGCTCCACGACCCGGCCACCGCAGGCGGCGGGATCCTCGACGTCGGCTGCTACCCGGTGTCCTTCGCCCGCGCCGTCGCGGGCGCGGCCACCGGCCGCCCGTGGGCGGACCCGCTGCCCGGCCCCGGGGGAGTCCGCGCCACCGGGCACCTGGGCGCCACGGGCGTGGACGAGTGGGCGCTGGCCCACCTCGACTTCGGCGGGCTGCTCGCCACCGTCCGCTGCGGCACCCGCCTGGAGGAGCCCCAGGTCGCCGTGGTCCGCGGGAGCCTCGGCACCCTGGAGCTGCACGACCCCTGGACCGTGCAGGCGGCCCCGCGCCTGGTGCTGCGCCGGGTCGGCGAGGAGCCCGTGGAGGAGACCTGGGACGGCGCCGCACCGGCGCAGCAGGCCTTCGCGCTGGAGGCCGAGGCCCTCGCCGACGCCGCCCGCGCCCTCGCCGCCCCCGGGGCCACGGGCGAGGCGCCCGAGCAGACCCACGAGGACTCCCTGGGCACCCTGGCCGTGCTGGACAGGTGGCGCGCCGGCCTCGGCCTGCGCTACCCGTTCGAGGCGGAGGACGCGCGCATCCCCACCCTCTCGCTCCAGCCGCTGCGCGTCCCGGCCCCCGGTGCCGCCCGCATCCCCGTCGGCACCGTCCCCGGGCTCGCCAGCCCCGTCTCTCGCCTCGTCATGGGCTGCGACAACCAGCCCGACCTCTCCCACGCCAGCGCCCTGTTCGACGCCTTCGTGGAGGCTGGCGGCACCACCTTCGACACCGCCTGGATCTACGGGCGCGACGGCGAGTACGAGCGCCGCTTCGGGCGCTGGCTCGCCAACCGCGGCATCCGGGACCAGGTGACCGTCATCGTCAAGGGCGCCCACACGCCCCACTGCGACCCGGAGTCGCTCTCCCGCCAGCTGCTGGAGTCCTTCGAGCGGCAGGGCCTGGAGCGCGCGGACCTCTACCTCATGCACCGCGACGACCCGTCCGTGCCGGTCGGGGAGTTCGTCGACGTCCTCGACGAGCACGCCCGGGCCGGTCGCATCGGCGTCTACGGCGGCTCCAACTGGACCCCGGAGCGATTCGACGAGGCCAACGCCTACGCGAGCACCCACGGCCGCGCCGGGTTCGGGGTGCTGTCCAACCACTTCGGCCTGGCCCGCGCCCTCGACGTGCCGTGGGCGGGGTGCGTGCACGCCACCGACCCGGCGTCGCGCTCCTGGCTGGAGGAGCGCCGCGTGCCGCTGCTGCCGTGGAGCTCCCAGGCCCGGGGGTTCTTCGCCCGCGACGACGCCGAGATGCGCGGCGACGCCGAGCTGGTCCGCTGCTACCTGTCCGACGACAACCTCGAGCGCAAGCGCCGGGCGCGGCAGCTCGGGGAGCAGCTGGGCGTCCCCACGACGGCCGTGGCCCTGGCCTACGTGCTGGCCCAGCGCTTCCCGACCTTCGCGCTCATCGGCCCCCGCACCCTCGCCGAGCTGCGCTCGTCGATGGCGGGCCTGGCCGTCGAGCTGACGGACGAGCAGGTCGCCTGGCTGGACCTGCGCAGCGCCTGAGGGCCCCGCTCCCGCAGCGGTGCTGGGCAGTGACCGGCGCCACGCCGCCCCAGCGTGGCGCCGGCCAGCGCGGCCCGACAGGGTGGTCCCCGTGTCGTCAGCCAACCAGCGCCTGTACGTGACAGCCGACCGCGCGGGGGCAGGGAAGACCGTCGTCGCACTCGGCCTGCTCGACCTCCTCGCCAGCTCCGTGCGCCGCCCGGTGGTCTTCCGGCCCGTGGTGTCCAGCCGTGACGAGCCCGACCCGCTCGTGGAGCTGCTGCGCCACCGCTACGACCTCGACATCGACGACGACGACGCCGTCGGCCTCACGTGGAGCGAGGCCGCGGCCCTGGTGGACACCACCGACGCCGGACCCGACCCCCGCCGGCTCGTCGCCACGATCGTCGAGCGGGTGGAGCGCCTGGCCGAGCGCTCCGACTTCGTGCTCGTGGTGGGCACCGACTTCACCGGTCCCTCGCCCGCCACCGAGCTGGACCTCAACGCGCTGCTCGCGGTGAACCTCGGCGCACCCGTCGTCGTCGTGGTCTCCGGGGCGGGAGCGGGGACCGAGGACACGGCGGCGCTGTCGGACCGGGTGGCCGCCGCCGCCCGCGAGGCCGGCTCGGCGCTCGCGGCGCGCGGCTGCACCAAGCTGGCCACGGTGGTCAACCGCGTCGACCCCGCCCACCGCGAGGAGGTGCTGGAGGCGGTCCGCCGCGACGGCGGGCACACCGGCGGTGCCACCCGGCACCCCGTGTACGCCGTCGACGACGTCCCGCTGCTGAGCGCCCTCACCGTGGGCGAGGTGGCGTCCGTGCTGGGCGGTGCGGTGCTCACCGGCTCGGACTCAGCGCTGGAGCGGGAGGTCGGCGGGTACCTGGCCGGTTCGGCCCACGCCGACGTCGTCCTGAGGCTGCTGCGGGAGGGCACGCTCCTGGTGACCTCCGGAGACCGGCTCGACCTCATGCTCGTCTCGGCGGGCGCGGCCATCCACCGGGAGCTGCCCACCCCCGGCGGCCTCGTGCTCACCAACGGCACCCGCCCCGACGACCTCCAGCTGACGCTCCTGCGGCCCAGCGGCCTGCCGATGATCAGCGTGCCCACCGACACGTACACGACCATCCACCGCCTCGAGGGCGCCACCGGCGCGATCCGCCCGACGAGCCAGCGCAAGGTCACCGCGGCCCTGGGCGCCTTCAGCGCCGGGGTGGACGCCGAGGAGCTCGCCGAGCAGATCCGGCTGGTCCGCACCGAGGCGGTCACCCCGGCGATGTTCAACGCCCGCCTCCTGGCCGCGGCGCGCGCCGACCGCCGCACCATCGTGCTGCCGGAGAGCGAGGACAGCCGCGTGCTGCGCGCCGCGGAGGAGCTCGGGCACCTCGACGTCGCTGACCTCGTGCTGCTGGGTCGCGAGGACGAGGTCCGGGCCCGCGCCGACCGGCTCGGGGTGGACCTGGGCTCGGCCCGCATCGTCGACCCGGCCACCTCGCCCCTGCGCGAGGAGATGGCGCCCGTGTACGCCGAGCGCCGCAAGCACAAGGGGGTGACGCTGGAGGCGGCCGCCGAGCAGCTGCTCGACCCGACGTACTTCGGCACGCTCATGGTGGAGACCGGCCACGCCGACGGCATGGTCTCCGGCGCCACCCACACCACCGCGGCCACCATCCGGCCGGCGCTGGAGGTCATCAAGACGACGCCCGGCGCCTCACGCGTCTCCGGAGCCTTCCTCATGTGCCTGCCCGACCGGGTGCTCGTCTTCGCCGACTGCGCCGTCAACCTCGACCCCACCGCCGAGGAGCTGGCCGGCATCGCCCTGAGCAGCGCCGAGACGGCGCGGGCGTTCGGGGTGGAGCCGCGGGTGGCGATGGTCAGCTACTCCACCGGCACCTCCGGCGCCGGGGTCGACGTCGACAAGGTCCGCGAGGCCACCCGCCTGGTCGCCGAGCGGGCACCGGACCTGCCGCTGGCCGGTCCGATCCAGTACGACGCCGCCGTCGACCCCGCCACGGGCGCCGCCAAGATGCCCGGCAACCCCGTCGCCGGCCGCGCGACGGTGCTGGTCTTCCCCGACCTCAACACCGGCAACACCACGTACAAGGCGGTGCAGCGCACCGGGGACGCCGTGGCCGTCGGCCCGGTCCTCCAGGGCCTGCGCCGCCCCGTCAACGACCTGTCCCGCGGGTGCACCGTGGCCGACGTCGTCTCGACCGTGGCGATCACCGCCGTCCAGTCCCAGTCCAAGGAGCAGACGCCCGCATGAGCAGGGTCCTCGTCGTCAACGCCGGCTCCTCGAGCCTGAAGTACCAGCTGCGGGAGCACGGCCCCGGACGCGCGGAGGTGCTGGCCAAGGGCCTGGTCGAGCGCATCGGCTCCGACGACGTCCCCGACCACGCCGCGGCGCTCTCGCAGGTCATGGACGCGCTCGCCGCCGAGCGCGGCGGCCCGGGGCTGGACGGCCTGGCGGGGGTGGGCCACCGCGTGGTGCAGGGCGGCACGCGGTACACCGACCCCACCGTCGTCGACGACGACGTCGAGCGCGGCATCGACGAGCTCTCCGCCCTCGCGCCGCTGCACAACCCTCCGCAGCTGGCGGCCATCTCGGCCCTGAGGCGGGCGCTGCCCGACGTGCCGCAGGTGGCGGTGTTCGACACCGCCTTCCACGCCACCATCCCGGCGCGCGCCGCCACGTACGCGGTGGACGCGGAGGTGGCCCGGCGGTACGGCCTGCGCAAGTACGGCTTCCACGGCACGAGCGTGCAGGTGGTCACCAAGCGGGCCGCGGCGTTCCTGGGCGTGCCGGTCGAGGGTGCCGACCTCGTGGTCGCCCACGTCGGCAACGGCGTCTCGGTGACCGCGGTGCGGGGCGGTCGCAGCGTCGACACGACCATGGGCCTGACGCCCCTGGCCGGTGCGGCGATGGGCACCCGCAGCGGCGACGTCGACCCCGCCATCGTCATGACGCTGGTGCGCGAGGCCGGCATGAGCGCCTCCGAGGTCGACGACCTGCTGAACAAGCGCAGCGGCCTCAAGGGCCTGACGGGCGAGTCGGACGTGCGCGCGGTGCAGGCCCGCGCCGACGCCGGCGACGAGGCCGCCCGCGCGGCTCTGGAGGTGTACTGCTACCGGCTGAGCGCCGCCGTCGGGTCGTTCCTGGCGCTGGTGCCCCGCGTGCGGGCCGTGGTCTTCACGGCCGGGGTGGGCGAGAACTCCGCCGCGGTCAGGGCGGGGGTGTGCGCGCCGCTGGGGCACCTGGGGTTCGGCGTGGACCCCGCGCTCAACGAGGCCGCGCGCGGTCCCGCGGAGCCGGTGCGGATCGGCGAGAAGGTCGTCGTCGTCCCCACCGACGAGGAGGCGGAGATCGCCGACCAGGTGCTCGCCGTCGTCACCCGCTGACCACCGTGATCATGGGCGATCGGCCGCCCGGAGGTGGCCGATCGCCCGTGATCGCGGACGGGTGTCAGCGGTCCTGCGACTGCCGGTGCTCGGCGACGAGGCGCTCGGCGCGGGCGAGGTCCTCCTCGAAGTCGACCTCGACCGCCACGTGGGCGGAGATGTCGACGGGGATCACCCTCATGCCCTGGGCGATCGAGAGCTCGATGCCCCGCTCGAAGTAGTCCTGGTCGCCGCAGGCGCGCAGGTTCTCGACGAGCAGCGCCTTGTCGGCGGCGCCGACGAGGTTGATGCCCACGGCCTCGCCGAGGCCGCCGACCACGGTCTTGGACAGCTCCTTGACGTACCCCTCGTCGTCGACCGTGTACTTGACCTCCTCCTCCGCGACCGAAGCGGTGTTCACGCACACCGCGCTCTCGCCGCGGGCGAGGGGCCCGAGCAGCAGCTCCAGCAGAGCGGGCTCGAAGACGACGTCGCCGTTGAGCCACACCACCGGGCCGTCGGCCGAGAGCTCCAGGGCGCGCAGCAGCGACTTGGAGGTGTTGGTGTCCTCGTAGTCCTCGTTGTAGGCGAAGAGCAGCGTGGGCAGCGCCTCCATGATCAGCGGCGCCTTGTAGCCGACCACGGCGGTGATGGACAGCTGCTCCCCCAGGACCTGGCGCAGGTTGTCGACCTGCTGCGCCAGGATGCTGCGCCCGTCGGCCAGCTGCGTCAGCGGCTTGGGCAGCGGCCTGCCCAGCCGGGTGCCCTTGCCCGCGGCCAGCACGACCGCCTGCAGCGTCACCGGGTCACCGCCTGGGCCTGGACCTGGACCTGGGTGCTCGACGGCGCTGACGCGTCGTCACCGCCGCGCGGCTCCGGTAGCGCCGCAGCCGTCCCCGTGCCAGGTCGCCCGCCGGACCCGCACCCGGGGAGCACGAGGTCGAGCACGCGCTGGGAGGCGCCGCCGTCGTCGAGGGGGCAGTGCTCGGCGCGGAACGCGTCCGCCGCCTCCGCCCAGTCCGCCGTGGCGGCCACCGGGTCGGCGAGGGCGTCGAGCAGCTCGTCGGACGTGCGCAGCACCGGCCCGGGAGGGGCGCCGAACAGGTCGAAGTAGAAGCCGCGCAGGTCGTCGCGGTAGTGCTCCAGGTCGTAGGCGAACAGGAGCAGCGGCTTGCGGGTGGCGGCGAAGTCGAACAGCGTCGAGGAGTAGTCGGTGACCATGGCGTCCGCGGCCAGGTACAGCTCGGCGATGTCGGGGTGGCCGGAGACGTCGAGCACTCCGGGCGGCAGCGGTGCGCCGCCGAGGGCGTCGGCCAGCCGGTCGGACAGCATGTAGTGCAGCCGCAGCAGCAGCACGTGCGTCTCGCCGAAGCGGCGGCTGAACTCGGCGAGGTCGAGGCGCAGGTCCACGTCGCGGCGGCCGTCGGCGTCCACCACGTCGTCGCGCCAGGTGGGCGCGTAGAGCACGGCGGTCCTGCCGTCGGAGACGCCCAGCTGCGCGCGCACCGCCGTGCGCAGCTCGTCGCGCTGGGGGGACAGCAGGACGTCGTTGCGCGGCCAGCCGGTCTCCGCGATCGGGGCGGTCCAGCGGAAGGCGCTGGTCAGCGCCGCCGTGGTCACCGGCCCGGAGGACAGCAGCAGGTCCCAGCGGTCGACGTCGCGCCAGCCCGGCACGGGGTCGGCGGGGCCGACGTGCGGCTCGTCCGCGGCGATCCGCTTCAGCGGCGTGCCGTGCCAGGTCTGCAGGTACAGGCAGCCGGGGGACTTCTCCCACTCCGGCCCCAGGTGGAAGTTGGAGATGACCACGTCGGCAGCTTCCAGGGCCGCGACGGCCTCGGGGCCCTCGGGCTCCACGAGCGCGGTGCCGTCGGGGAAGCCCGCGCGGTGCGCCGGCGCCGCGAGCCACGTGTGCTCGAGCGGGACGCCGGGGGTGCTGCGGGTGAGGGCCTCGTACAGCGCCCTCGGGCTGTCGGAGAACCTGCCGTCGAAGCTGTTGTAGACGATCTTCACGCGACCACTCCCTCCTGGCGCCTGGCCCCAGGGGCAGGCGCGGTCCGACCGCCCATGATGGCGTCCCGCGACCCGTGATCGCGCCAGGAGCGACTCCGACCGGCTGGTCGGGAAGTTCCCCCGGGTGGTTGAGTAGGCGCCACGCCTCACGGCCGCGACGCCGCCACGACGACGAGGAGCAGCGTGTCCCACACCCCTGACGCCCGAGCCAGCAGCCGAGCCAGCAGCCAGGTCTCCGTCCAGCTCTACACGGTGAGGGAGGCCCTCGCCGACGACGTCGCGGGCACGGTCTCCCGCCTCGCCGAGCTGGGGTTCTCCGCGGTGGAGCCCTTCGGGCCGCTGGCGCTGTCGGACGAGCTGGCCGCCGCCCTCGCCGAGCACGACATCGCCGCGCCGACCATGCACCAGGGCTTCCTCGGCAGCGACGACGACGCGCTCGACGCGCTGTTCTCCGCGGCCGCGGCCCGCGGCACCCGCACGGTCATCGACCCCTTCACCCCGCCGGACCGCTGGGGCACCCGGGGGGACGTCGAGGCCGTGGCCGCCGAGCTGGCTGCTGCCGCCGCCGTCGCCGCCCGCCACGGCGTGCGCGTCGGCTACCACAACCACGCCCACGAGCTGCAGAGCGACATCGACGGCACCTCGGCGTTCGAGGTGCTCGCGCAGCGCCTGGCCGACGTGGCCCCCGAGGTGGTCCTCGAGGTCGACACCTACTGGGTGGCGGTCGGTGGACACGACCCCGTGGAGCTCCTGCGGCGCCTGGGCGACCAGGTGGTGGCGCTGCACCTCAAGGACGGGCCCGCCACGGCGGACGTGCTCGACCAGGTGGCCCTCGGGCAGGGCTCGATCCCGGTGGCCGACGTGGTGGCCGCGGCCCCGTCCGCGCTGCGCGTCATCGAGCTCGACGACTCCCGCGGCGACCGGTTCACCGCCGTGGCCGACGGCCTGGCGTTCCTGCGCGAGAAGGGACTGGCATGACCAGCACGACGACGACGGGCGCGGCGAGGGGTGGTCCCCGCGGCAGCGGCCGGGTGGGCGTGGGCGTCATCGGCGCCGGCACCATCAGCACGCAGTACCTGACCAACCTCACCTCCTTCCCCGACCTGGACGTGCGGGTGGTCGCCGACCTCGCCGTCGACCGCGCCCAGGCGCAGGCCGAGGCGTTCGGCGTGCCCCGCTGGGGCGCCGTGGAGGACGTCCTCGCCGACCCCGAGGTGGAGGTGGTGGTCAACCTGACCATCCCCGCCGCCCACGTGGAGGTGGCCACCGCCGCCGTGACCGCCGGCAAGGACGTGTGGACGGAGAAGCCCTTCGCCCTCGACCGGGCCAGCGGCACCTCGCTGCTGGAGGCGGCCGCGAAGGCCGACCGGCGCGTGGCCACCGCTCCCGACACCTTCCTCGGCGCGGGCCTGCAGAGCGCCCGCCGCCTCCTGGAGTCCGGTGCCGTGGGAGACCCGCTGACCGCGCTGGTGCTGCTGCAGAGCGCGGGTCCGGAGAGCTGGCACCCGGACCCGGCGTTCCTGTTCGCCGAGGGCGCGGGCCCCCTGTTCGACCTGGGGCCGTACTACATCACCGCGCTCGTGCAGCTGCTCGGCCCGGTGGGACGGGTCTCGGCGACGGCGTCGAAGGCGCGCCCGCAGCGCACCATCGGCTCCGGGCCGAAGGCCGGCCAGGTGTTCGACGTGGAGGTCCCCACGCACGTCTCGGCGCTGTTCGAGTTCGAGGGCGGCGCGTCGGCCACGGCCGTCTTCAGCTTCGACTCCGCCGTGAACCGCACCCAGCTGGAGGTGGCGGGCTCCGGGGGCACGCTGGAGCTGCCCGACCCGAACATGTTCGACGGCGACACCGTGGTCCACGCCCTCGGCGAGGAGCCGCGCAGCGAGGCGGCCGTCGGGTCGACCGCGAGCCGCGGCGCCGGTGTGCTGGAGCTCGCCCGGGCCATCCGCGCCGGCCGTCCGGAGCGCGCCAGCGGCGAGCAGGCCTTCCACGTGCTCGACGTCATGGTCTCCACCATCGAGGCGGCGCAGCGGCGCAGCCCCGTGGAGGTGGAGAGCACCACGGCGGTGGCGCCGGCCCTGCCGGCCGACTGGGACCCGACGGCTCGCACGCTCTGACGGAGCTGTCCGCACGACGACGGCGACCGCGCAGCCCTGGTGGGGTGCGCGGTCGCTGTCGTCGCAGGGGTCGAGGACCCCGGCGCTAGAACACTCGTCGGCGGGAGCCGCCGATCGGCACGAAGTTCAGGACGATGCCGACGATGAGCAGGATGATCCCCAGGATCCAGAGGATCTGGATGTTGAGGAAGAAGCCCAGCAGCAGCAGGACCAGCCCCAGGACGATCACGATGACCTCCTCAGTTGAACAACCTCTGGATCACTCCAGCTGAGGAGGACTGTCCTCGCCCTGTGTGATCTGGGCCACTCGATCTTCACCCGTCCGCGGGGTCACCTCCCGGTGCCGAGGGTCCGCTCCGCCCAGGCCGCCACATCGGCCTTGGCCAGGGCCACCGCCAGCAGGTCGGGGAAGGCGTCGGGGGTGCAGGCGAACGCCGGGACGCCCAGCTCGGCCAGCGCGGCGGCGTTCTCGTGGTCGTACGCGGGGGCGCCCTCGTCGGACAGCGCCAGCAGCACCACCACCTGCACGCCCGCGGCCGTCATCGCCGCCACGCGGGCGAGCATCTCGTCGCGCACGCCGCCCTCGTAGAGGTCGCTGATGAGCACGAGCAGCGTGTCGGCGGGCCTCGTGACCAGGGATGCGCAGTGGGCCAGCGCCCCGTTGATGTCCGTGCCACCGCCCAGCTGGGTGCTGAAGAGCACGTCGACGGGGTCGTCCAGCTGGTCGGTGAGGTCCACCACGGCGGTGTCGAACACCACCAGCGACGTCCTCAAGGACCGCATCGTGGCGAGGACCGCGGCGAAGACGCTCGCGTAGACCACCGAGGCCGCCATCGACCCGGACTGGTCGACGGCGACGACGACGTCGCGCGCGGCCGTGGTGCGCCGCCGCCCCCGGCCCACGAGCCGCTCGGGTACGACCGTCCGGTGCTCGGGCAGGTAGTGCGCGAGGTTGGCGGCGATCGTCCGGTCCCAGTCGACGTCGCGCAGCTGCGGCCGGCGCGTGCGCGTGGAGCGGTCCAGAGCACCGGTGACCGCCTGGGTGGTCCGGTCTGCCAGGCGCCGCTCGACCTCGGCCACCACCTTCGCGACCACCGCCCGCGCCGTCGAGCGGGTGCGCTCGGGGATCGCGCGGCTCAGCATCAGCAGCGTTCCCACCAGGTGCACGTCGGGCTCGACCGCCTCCAGCAGCTCCGGCTCGAGGAGCAGCTGGCGCAGGCCGAGCCTGTCGACGGCGTCCCGCTGGACCACCTGCACGACGGTGGAGGGGAAGTAGGTGCGCAGGTCGCCCAGCCACCGGACGACGTGCGGCGCAGAGGACCCGAGACCCCCGCGAGCGCTGCGCCCGCCGCCCTGGGTCCGCTCGCTGTCGTAGACCTCCGCCAGCGCCGCGTCGACCGCGGCGTCCTCGGCTGACAGCCGCGCCCCCAGCGGCTCGGCCGCCGGCTCGCCGAGCAGCAGGCGCCAACGGCGCGCCCGCTCCTGCGGGTCGCCACCGGTCCCGTCGTCGGTCGGGCCGTCCACCAGGGCGTCGGTCATCGGGTGGCTCCCAGCAGCAGCAGCACGGTGTCGAGGACGGGATCGGCCAGGGCGGTGTCCACCGGCTCCTCAGCGCCCGCCGCCTCCGCGTGCGGCCCGCGGCGCACCCGGCGGCCCACGTCGCGCCGCTCGGTGGGGGAGAAGGACCCGAAGGTGCGCCTCAGCAGCGGGAGGACGTCGAGGAACGCGGAGGTGTCGAGCCGGGAGAGCCAGCTGTCGACGAGGGCGAGCAGCGCCTCGTCGTGGGCCAGCACCGCACCTCCGCCGGACAGGAAGCCCTCCACCCACCGGGCGCCCTCGCCCGGTGGTGTGCCCGGCGTCAGCGCCAGCGACAGGCGGGCGCCGACCTGGTCCGCGTCGAGGTCTCCGGCATCGAGCAGCAGCCGTGCCAGGCGTCCGGTGAGCAGGCCGTGGACGTCGGTGCGCGCGGCCAGCGACCGTGCGGTGGCCGTCCAGCGGCGCACCCCGTCGGCTCCACCGCCGTCTCCACCTCCGGAGCCGCCGCCACTGCTGCCGGCCCGCAGCCGCAGCGCGGCGTCGAAGCCGTCGAGCAGGTCGCGCAGGGCGCCGGCGGCGTCGTCGTCCACCCCGCGGACGGCGGCGGCCAGGCCCGCGCACGCGCGGACGGTGAGGGCGTCGGCCACGGCGCCCAGCTGAGGAGCCGCCGTGCCGCGCACGTCGCCGTACCGCAGCGCACGCACCAGGGGCGGCAGCGCGGCCAGCAGGTGGGCGACGTCCCCGTCGGCCGCGGCTCGCGCGTCGAGCGCGGCCAGCACGCGGGGGAGGGCGCCGCTCAGGTCGGCCAGGAGGCACGTCTCGACCAGCGACGTCAGCACCGGCAGCGTCGCCGAGGGCTCACCGGCCAGCTCCTCGGCGCGCCCGACCGCCGCCGGCTCCACGGCGGTGCCCCACACCGACGCCTCGACCAGCTCCACGGCCAGCTCGGGGCGCCAGGCCAGCGACCACGCCTCCTTGAACGTGCCCAGCGACCTGCCCTCCCCGCGCGCCGGCCGCCCCCAGGGCGCGCCCAGCAGCTGCAGCCGGTGCAGGAGGCGGGAGCGAGCGAGGTCGTTCGGGGTGCGCAGGTCCAGCACGAGCACCTTCTCCGCGGCGTCGGGCTTGAGCCGCAGCGACCTCGCGGTGCGCCGCAGGTCCGCCTCCAGGGGGGTGGTGGGGGCGTCCGGAGGGGCGACCCCCAGCGCCTCGCCCACCACGAGGCGGCGGACGACCAGGTCGAGCAGGTGGTCCTGCCCGTCCACGAGCGCCGCTCGGGTGGCCTCGGTCACCTCCTCCAGCCCGGCGAGGGGACGGCCGCGCAGCACCGCCAGCGACTCCGCCAGCCGCACCGCCTCGATGACCGAGGCCGAGGAGACCGGCAGGTCCTCCTCGCGCAGCACCCCCGCCACGGCGGCCAGCCACCGGGTCACCGGTCGGTCCGGCGCGGTGAAGAGGTGGTGGTACCAGCCGGGGCTGACCACCCCGGCGCCGTACCCGGACGACGCGGCGAGGCGGCCGTGCGTCCACGGCACCCACGTCAGGGCCACCCTCGCCTTCGGCATCCCGCGGAGCAGCTCCGCGTCAGCGCTGGCTGGGCCCAGCCTCGCCCCACCGGCGCCCAGGGCCGGCGCGTGCCACGCGCCGCACACCACCGCCACCCGCTGGTGGCCCTCCTTGAGCGCGCGGCGCAGCACCGTGCGCATGTGCGCCTCGCGCCGGCGCTCGTGGAGCGCCTCGGCGACGGACGCGGCGGGAGGGGCCTCCTCGCGCAGCGCCGCCATGGCCTCCGCGACGGCCGGGAACGGGCTGCCCTCGGTGCGGGACTCCACCACGTCGTCCCACCAGCGCTCGGGGTCGTCGTAGCCGGCCGCCCGCGCCAGCACCGCCAGCGGGTCGGTGCGCACGGGCGGCACCTCCTCCTCCGCGGCGCTGTCGTCCTGCTCCTCCGGGCCGGCCTCCTCCGCGGCCTCCCCAGCAGGAGGGGCGAGCAGGAGCGCGGCGGGCAGGTCGCAGAACCTCACCGGCACCCCGGCCGAGGTGGCCCAGTCCAGCGCCTGCCACTCCGGGCTGAACACGGCGAACGGCCAGAACACCGACCGGCGCGGCTCGTCCACCACGTGCGCCATCAGCGCGAGGGGCGGCTGCGTGCCCTCGCCGGTGATGAGCGGCACCAGGGGGTCTGCGTCGGCGGGGCCCTCCACGAGGACGACGTCGGGGCAGAACGCCTCCAGCTCGGCTCGCACCGACCGCGCCGACCCCGGTCCGTGGTGGCGCACCCCCAGCACGCGCACGTCCGGACCCGTCGCGGAGGAGGGACTGGTCACCCGCTGACCTCGCGGCAGGCGCGGTAGAAGTCGCCCCAGCCGTCGCGCTCGCGGGCCACCACCTCCAGGTACTCCGTCCACGCGACGCGGTCGGTGACCGGGTCGCGCACCACCGCGCCGACGATGCCGGCGGCGACGTCGCCCGCGCGCAGCACGCCGTCGCCGAAGTGCGCCGCCAGGGCCAGCCCCGCGGTGACCACGCTGATGGCCTCCGCCGTCGACAGGGTGCCCGAGGGGCTCTTCAGCGAGGTGCGGCCGTCGGAGGTGGCGCCCGCGCGCAGCTCGCGGAAGACCGTGACCACCCGCCGGATCTCCTCGGCCGCCGCCGGCAGCTCCGGAAGGGCGAGGGCCCGGCCCATCGACTCCACGCGGCGGCTGACGATGTCCACCTCGTCCTCGAAGGACGCCGGCAGCGGCAGAACCACCGTGTTGAAGCGGCGCCGCAGCGCGCTGGAGAGCTCGTTGACGCCGCGGTCGCGGTCGTTGGCGGTGGCGATGACGTTGAACCCCTGCACCGCCTGCACCTCCGTGCCCAGCTCGGGCACGGGCAGCACCTTCTCGGACAGCACGGTGATGAGGGCGTCCTGCACGTCGCTGGGGATGCGGGTGAGCTCCTCCACGCGGGCCAGCCGGCCCTCGCGCATGGCCGTCATCACCGGTGAGGGCACCAGCGCAGCCGGGCTCGGTCCCTCGGCGAGCAGCCGGGCGTAGTTCCAGCCGTAGCGGACGGCCTCCTCGGCGGTGCCCGCTGTGCCCTGCACGAGCAGCGTCGAGCTGCCGGAGACCGCAGCGGCGAGGTGCTCGGAGACCCACGTCTTGGCGGTGCCGGGCACGCCGAGCAGCAGCAGCGCGCGGTCGGTGGCGAGGGTGGCCACCGCCACCTCCACGAGGCGGCGCGGACCCACGTACTTGGGCGTGATGACGTGTCCGCCCGGGAGGGTGCCGCCGAGCAGGTAGGTCGCCACCGCCCACGGCGACAGCGCCCACCGGGGCGGCCTCGGCCTGTCGTCCGCGGCGGCGAGCGCCGCCAGCTCCGCGGCGAAGGCCTGCTCGGCGTGGGGCCGCAGCAGCTGCTCGGCCGTGCCGGGTGCAGGAGACGTGGGGGAGTCGGGGGTCTGAGCGGTCACCGGAGCTCCTCGAGCATCGCGTGGCGGAAGGACAGCACCCGGAGCAGGTGCCCGGGGGGAGAGGTCGGGTCGGGGTCGCCGAGGCGGCGCGCTGCAGCCGCACCTGCGCCGGCGGCCAGGCGCAGGGCCGCCGTGGCCGCCAGCGAGCGGTCCGCCCACGCCGCCCCCTCCACGGGGCGTGCGAGCCGGTCGAGGACGGCGTCGAGCAGCACGGCGGGCCAGGGGGTGGGCACGGCGTCGAGCACCAGCTGCACCGTCGAGGACGTCCTCGCGCTGCCGCGCAGCAGCCTCGCCGCGACGGCGCCCGCCTCGTCCGGGGGCAGCAGGGCCACGAGGCGCGCCACCTGCTGCGGGGGAGTGCGCGCGACGACCCCTGACGACTCACCGGAGCCCAGCAGCGCCCGCGCCCACTCGGCGTCCCCCTGCCGCGAGGCGGCGGTGACCCAGCCGCGGTGCAGGGGATCGCGCCAGTCGTCGTCGACGGGAGCGGAGACCAGCTGCTCCGGCGAGCGACCGGAGGCGGACGTCCAGGTGTCCAGCGGCGCCGCAGCGACCACCTGCTCGAGCGCCCACGCCCGCTCACCGGTGCCCTGGGGGCGCCGCTGCCCTCCCAGCCCTCCCAGCCCTCCCAGCTCGCGCAGCTCGTCCGCGGTCAGCGGCTCCGGGGGGACGACGACGATCCGCCAGCGCAGCAGGTGCCGCTCCGCCCGCACCGCGGCCCGCGCGCGGGCGGTCCACCGCTCCCGCAGGGCGGTGCCCGGGATGTGCAGGAGGAGCCGGGACGCCTGGGTGCGCACCGCCTCGCGCCGGTCGCGCAGGGCCTGCTCGAGCAGCGCCTCGTCCCAGGGGCCGGCGCCGTCGGCGAGCAGCGGCAGCAGGGCCTCGCGGTCCGCGCCGGACTCCTTCGCCCAGGTGCCCGCCAGCAGGGCGGTCCCCGCGGCCGGGTCGACGGCTCGGAGCGCGGCCAGCAGAAGGCGCCGCTCTGCCGCGGAGCCCGTGCCCCACGTGCGGGCAGCCGCTTCCGGCGAGGTGTCGGTCGGGCCGCCCGGTGCCTGTGCGTGGCGCCCGGCGACGCGCTGCCAGTCGGGTCGCAGCGCCGCGAGCCACCTGCCCCGCGCGCCCAGCGCCGGTGCGAGGGACGCGGCCAGGGCGGTGTCGCGCGCGGCGTCGGTCAGCAGGCGCGGGAGGTGCTCGGCGGGGAGCCGGCGTCCGTGCTGGGCCGCTGCCTCCAGCCACTCCCGCAGCAGCGCCGTGACCTCGTCGTTCCGCGGTGAGGCCAGCAGCAGCTCGAGCCGGGCGACCGCCGCCGGCGCCAGCGCGGATCCCTCGTCCGGACCCGTGGGCGTCGGCGCGGGCTGCTGGTCGTCCGGTGCGTCCGCCAGGGCCGGGGCCCGACCGGCGCGGCGCCAGGGCGCCAGCACGGCGGCGGCGTCCAGCAGCGCCCGCGCCGGGTCCTGCGCGGCGAGCGCAGCCAGGTGCTCCGCCGCGGGCGCCAGCGGCCCGGGCGCGGTGAGGAGCGACGGAGGCAGCGCGGCCCGGCGGCGGGTGCCGAGCAGTGCGCTCGCCGCGGCGTCGTCCCAGGCGCTCACGCCGCCACCAGCCGCTGCCCGTCGCGGACGGCGAGGAGCCGGACACCGCTGGCCTCCACCTCCACCGCCACCGCGGCGGGTCGCCCACCGGTCACCGCCAGGGCGCGCCACGGGGCGTCGTCGTCGCTGTGGACGAGCCGCGCCCGGCGCCCGGAGGCGTCCTGCAGGGCCCAGGCGCCGTCCGTGCCAGGCGGCACCAGTTGCACCGGTGACAGCAGCGCCGGCCACGAGGTGGTCCACGGGTCGGCGGCGACCGCGGCCGCGAAGGCGGCCGACGCCGCGGCGAGGTTCCCCTCGGGCCAGTCGGGCAGCGGACCCGGAGCACCGGTGCGCTCGCCCACCAGCACTCGCAGCGGCGCTGCCCCGGGGTGGTGGTGCACCACGGCCTCCACCGCGGTGCCGGGCACCAGCGAGACGTCGAGCGCACCGCCCCGCGGGGCGAAGGACAGGACCACCGCGGGGCGCTGCGCGCGGGTTCCCCACAGCCAGACCCGGCGGGTGGTCAGGGAGCCCTCCTCGGCGTCGCGCAGGGCGAGGACCTGCCACAGGTCCGCGGTGCCGGGACTCGCGAGCACGTCGTCGCTGCTGACCGGCTGGCCCAGCTCGCGCTGGACGCTGGCCCGCAGGGGACCGGGCAGGTCGTCGAGGCGGCCGTGCGCCGAGGTCACCAGTCGCAGCGCCGCGAGCTCCTCCAGCAGCCGGCCAGGCCAGCCCTCGCCCGAGGCGACCACGCCCGGCAGACGGCGCAGGCGGGTCGCCAGCCCGGGGGCCTGCGCGTCGACCATGCGCGCGGCCACGGCCTCGAACGGGGCGTAGCCGGCGGCGTCCAGCCCGGCCAGGCCCGCTCGGACCTGGTCGGCCAGCCACTCGTCCAGCTCGGCGACCCCGGCGGCCACCTTGTGCTGGCGGGCGGCCGAGGCGGAGCCGCGCCTGGCGGCCGCGCGTCCGTCGTCGTCCTGGGCGACGGAGGAGGGTGGTGCCGCGGCGGTGGCGGCCGACGCCTTCGTCGCGGACCTCTCGGCCTTCTCGGCCCGGCCGGTGAGCCAGGTGGCGGCCCAGTCCGGCGCCTCACCCGCCTGCACGGAGCCTGATGACCACAGCAGGAGCAGCCCGAGGGCGTGCTTGCACGGGAACTTGCGCGAGGGGCAGGAGCAGCGGAAGGCGGGACCGTCGACGCCGGAGAGGTCGACCACGGTCTGGTACGGGGTCTTGCCGCTGCCCTGGCACAGCCCCCACAGGGCCGCCCCGTGCGGCTGGCCGGCCCTGTGGCCGGTCTGCGTCCAGGCCCGCGGGGAGGCCTGCTTGCGGCCCGCGGCAGCGCTGCTGGGGTCCGGGGCCAGGGCGAGCACCTGCTCGACGCTCCAGGTCTGGGGCACGCGCCGCAGAGTAGGGCCGCCCTCCGACAGCGCCGCGAGGTCACCGCTGCGGCGAGCGGTCGGACGGGTGGCGAGCGGCCGGACGGGTGCTGACCCCGCACGGCGGTCGATGCCGTCACCACCGATCAGCGGCGTGGTGCTGGTCGGCCGCAGCCGGGGGGCGCCATGCTGCAGGGGCAGGCAAGTGACCACCCCCAGCAGAGGAGCCCCGTGAGCCCTCGCGACGCCGTCGCCAGCGCCTTCCGCCAGTACGCCACCTTCCGGGGCCGCGCCCGCCGTTCGGAGTTCTGGTGGTTCGTGCTGTTCACCGTGGTCGTCGGCATCGTCACCTCGACGCTCGACACGGCCCTGTTCGGCACCCGCTCCGACGACACCGGGCCCCTCAACGCGATCGCGAGCCTGGCGCTCCTCGTGCCCACCCTCGCCCTCGGCTGGCGGCGCATGCACGACACGGACCGGCACGGCGCCAAGTACCTCATCGGGCTCATCCCGGTGGTGGGCTGGATCCTCGTCATCGTCTGGGCGTGCCAGGACGGACAGCCGGGCCCCAACCGCTTCGGGCCCTCGCCCAAGGGCGGCCAGTGGACCCCTCCCGGGTACGGGCAGAAGGGCTACGAGCAGCCGGCGTACGGGCAGAGCTACCCGCCGGCTCCGCCGCAGCAGGGGTACGGGCAGAGCTACCCGCCGGCTCCGCTGCAGCAGCCGGGGCAGGGCGGCACCCCGGCCTGACGGTCCCCGGTGGCCGGTGCGCGCGCGGGCGACAGGATGGGTCCGGTGAAGACCCAGCAGCTCGGCCGCACCGGCCTCGAGGTCAGCAGCATCGTGCTCGGCCTCATGCGCATCGACTCCCTCGACGATGCGGCCATCGACGCCCTCGTGCGCACCGCCCTCGACGAGGGCGTCACCGTGCTCGACCACGCCGACGTCTACGGCGGCGACCACCTCTGCGAGCGCCGCTTCGCCGAGGCGGTGAAGCTCACGCCCTCCGAGCGCGAGCGCGTGCTCATCCAGTCCAAGTGCGGCATCCGCGACGGCTTCTTCGACTTCTCCACCGAGCACATCGTCAGCTCGGTGGACGCCTCGCTCAGGGCCCTGCAGACCGACCACCTCGACCTGTTGCTGCTGCACCGCCCCGACGCCCTCGTGGAGCCCGAGGAGGTGGCTGCCGCCTTCGACCAGCTCGAGGCCGCGGGCAAGGTCCGCCGCTTCGGGGTGTCCAACCACACGCCCTACCAGCAGGAGCTGCTCAAGACCGCCGTGCGCCAGCCGCTGGAGGTCAACCAGGTGCAGCTGAGCATCACCCACTCCTCACTCATCTCCACCGGCGTGGCCTCGAACATGGAGGGCCTGGAGCAGTCGGTGCACCGCGACGGCGGGATGCTCGAGCACGCCCGGATCCACGGCACGACGCTGCAGGCGTGGTCGCCGTTCCAGGGCGGCTTCTTCACGGGCGTCTTCCTGGGTGACCGCGAGAAGTACGCCGACCTCAACGACGTCCTGGACGAGCTGGCCGACGCCCACGGCGTCACCCCAACGGGCATCGCCACGGCCTGGATCACCCGGCACCCGGCCGACATCCAGGTGGTGCTGGGCACCACCAAGCCGGAGCGCGTGCGCGAGGCGGTGGCCGGCTCTGACGTCCGCCTGAGCCGCCAGGAGTGGTACCGCCTGTTCACCGCCGCGGGGTCGCTCGTCCCCTGACCGTCCCCGTCCGTGGTCGTGGACGCTGCTCCGGGTCCTGGAACCGGGCCGGGACCGGAGATCAGGACGACGACGGGGCCGACGGCCGGCGGGTGTTCTAGACCAGCGCCCGCCCGCCGTCGGCCTCCGCGCGGTACTCGCGGTAGACGGCCAGCGCCTCCTCGCGCAGCACGTCCGTCACCACGGTGACGCCCCGGGCCTCGAACTGCTCCGCCCAGTCGGCGCCGAGCGGCCCCTCGTCGAAGCCGGTGATCTCCTCCAGCTCCGGCCCCCGACCGGCCCCCGACCGGCCACCACGAGGCGCCGCACGCCCGACCACATCGCGGCTCCGCAGCACTGGACGCACGGCCGCCAGCTGACGACGAGCTCGTGCTCGGGCTGTCCGGGGCCGCCGAGGTCCCACGTGCCGGTGGCCGTCTGCGCCAGCCCCAGCACCACCACCTCGGCGTGCCCGGAGGAGATGCCCGTACCGAGCACCACGTCCACACCGGCGCTCACCACCTCGCCCGTGTCGCTGCGGACGACGAGCGCGGCGAACGGCCCGCCGCCGCCCTGGCGGTGGTTGCGCGAGGCGAGCCGGTGGACCACGGCCATCCGGCGGCACCCTGGCGCGGTCCGGTGCGGCGCGGGGCTTCCCACCACCGAGCCGCGCGGGAGAGGCTGGTGGGCGTGCCCCGTCTGACCCGCGACCGCGTCGCCCTCAACGCCATCCAGTGGATCAACGTCAAGGCCGACCCCTCCGACCCGGACAGCCCCGACCTGTGGCGCTACGCCGACCCCGACTTCCGGGCCGACTATCCCGGCGTCCTCGCCGAGATCAGGGACGCCGGGTTCGGGGCGGTGATGATGGAGGTGCTGGCCACCCAGACCCTGCAGGACTACGCGCTGATGGTCCGCGAGTCCGGGCTGGCGCTGGCTCCGGGATATGCGCAGATCGGCATCCCGTCCGACCACGACGTGCGCCTGGCTCCCGGCTCGGCAGAACGGGTCCACTGGTTCGACGGTGTGCGTCGCCGCGCGGAGGAGTCGGCGTACTTCGGGCTGGAGAGCGTCTTCATCGCGCCGGAGGTGGCGTGGGGGCCGAAGCACCCGCGCACCGAGGTGGGTGCGGCCACGGGTCTGGACTTCGACCAGGCCCGGCTGGACGAGGTCATCGACGTCCTCGGGCAGGCCTGTGAGGTGCTCGTGGCCGAAGGGGTGCGGCCGGGGCTGCACAACCACGTGGGCACCTGGGTGGAGACCGAGGACGAGATCGAGCAGGTGCTCGCCGCGATCCCCGCGGACCTGCTGGGGGCGTCCTTCGACGTGGGGCACCTGGAGTGGGCGGGGATCGACGCCGCGGCGATGCTGCGCCGGCACGCCGACCGCCTGCTCGACCTGCACCTCAAGGACCTCGACCTGGGGGTGGCCGCGGCCAGCCGCGCCACGCCCACCCCGTACCGGAAGGCCGCCGACAGCGGCATCTTCCTCGAGCCGGGACTCGGGCAGATCGACCTCGACGCTGTGCTGGCAGCGCTGCCGGGGGATTTCGGCGGCTGGGTGGTCATCGAGGTCGACAAGGCGTCCATGGCTCCGGACGCCTCGGCCCGGGTCAGCTGGGAGTGGGTCGACCGCTCGATCCCCGCTGCCTGACCCGGCGGGGAGCGGAGCCGGTCAGCCGACGCCGCTCATGAGCCGGTGGATCGGCCCGGCCACCAGCGCCAGGGCTACGGCGAGCGCGATCGCCACGAGGCCCAGCACGCTGAAGTACCCGGCCTGCCCCTCGGGGGTCCAGTTCCCCGCGAACACGCCGGCCAGCGCCGACCCGAGCGCGGTGGACAGGAACCACAGCGCCACCATCTGGGTGGGGAACGCCTTCGGCGCGAGCTTGGTGGACAGCGACAGCCCGACCGGCGAGAGCAGCAGCTCCGCCACGGTGAACGCCAGCAGCACCCCGACCAGCCCGAGCAGCGGCGCGCTGTGCGGCGCTGGGTCGGACATCGGCAGGAACAGCAGGAACGCCACGCCCATGACGCCCACGCCCGCGGCGAACTTCACCGGCGCGGACGGCTGGCGCGAGCCGAGCCGCGTCCACAGGGCGGCGAAGACGCCCGACAGCACGATGATGAAGACCGGGTTGATCGACTGCACCCAGGAGGCCGGCACGGTCCAGCCGAACAGCGACCGGTCGAGCTGGGAGTCGGCGAACAGCGCGACCACCGTCGACTGCTGCTGGTAGAGCGACCAGAACGCCACCGAGGCGATGAACATCGGGATGAAGGCGAGCACCCGGCGCCGTTCCACGGCGTCGATGCGGGAGCTGCGGAGCAGGAACGCGAAGTACGCCACCGACGCGACGGCGCAGGTCCCGGCGACGATGGTGGCGAGCCCGGCCAGCGGCAGCAGGCCGAGGAGGCCCGCCACCGCGATGACGACGACGACGGCGACCGCGACCAGCGCCCACCGCAGCCGCTGCGCGGCGGGGAGCGGGTCCGGCACGCGGGAGGCCTCCCCGCCGCGCAGGCCCCGCCGGCCGACGGCGTACTGCGTGAGTCCGAGCGCCATGCCGATGGCCGCCAGCCCGAACCCGACGTGGAACCCGACCTCGCTCTGCGCGAGGCCGGTCAGCAGCGGGCCGATGAGAGCGCCGACGTTGATGCCCAGGTAGAACAGCGAGAACCCGGCGTCACGGCGGGTGTCGCCCTCGGCGTAGAGGGTGCCGACCAGCGCCGTCGCCGTCGCCTTGACCCCGCCGCTGCCGAGCGCCACGAGCACCAGGCCGACGCCCACGCCGGCCAGGCCGGGCAGCACCGCGAGGGCGATGTGCCCGGCCATGACCACGCTCGCGCTCCAGAAGAGCACGCGCTCGCGCCCGGCCAGCCGGTCGGAGACCCAGCCGCCGACGATGGTCGAGAGGTACACCAGGCCGCCGTAGGCGCCGACGATGCTCGTGGCGGTCGCCTGGGGGATGCCGAGGCCGCCGTCGGCGACGGAGTAGTAGAGGTAGTAGGCGAGGATCGCCTGCATCCCGTAGAAGCTGAACCGCTCCCACATCTCCACGCCGAACAGGTGGGCCAGCGCCCGCGGCTGGCCCAGGAACCCGCGGTCCGCGGCTGCGGCGGCCTCGTCCTTCACGCTCACGGGGTTCTAGGTTGCCACCGGCACCTGGTCCTGGCCACCCGACCGTGATCATGGGACCTGCCGGCACCACTTGCCGTGATCATGGACGTTGCCGACGACGGGTCGGTGGTGGAGTCCATGATCACGGCTGTCGGTGTTGGTGACTCCCATGATCACGAGGGGTCAGCGGGGGGCCAGCTCCCGCTGGGCGGAGGTGTGCGCCGCGCCGCGGTGGCGGCCGGAGCGGGACAGCGCCCCCGGCCACCAGGCGCGCCGGTCCAGCAGCGTGAAGAGCGCCGGCACCAGCAGCGTCCGCACGAGGAGAGTGTCCAGCAGCACGCCCAGGCCCACGATGATCCCCAGCTCCGTCAGCGTGATGAGCGGCAGCACGCCCAGCACGGTGAAGACCGCCGCCAGGAGCACGCCGGCGCTGGTGATGACGGCCCCGGTCACCGAGACGCCCACGACCACGGCCTCCCGGGTGCCGCGGGCCGGCACCTCCTCGCGCACGCGCGTGACGAGGAAGATGTTGTAGTCCACCCCGAGGGCGACGAGGAACAGGAACGCCAGCAGCGGCACACCCGTGTCCAGCCCGGGGTAGCCGAGCACCGACGTCGCCAGCCAGTTCCCGGCGCCGAGCGCGGCGAAGAAGCTCGCCACCACGGTGGCCACCAGCACCAGCGGCCCGACGACGGCCCGCAGCAGCACCACGAGCACGGCGAGGACCACCAGCAGCACCAGCGGGGCCACCACGCGCAGGTCGCGCTCGGTGGCGGTCTTGACGTCGAGGTCGCTCGCGGTGCTGCCGCCCACCAGCGCCCCGCCCGGCACGTCGCTGACGGCGGAGCGCAGCCGCTCCACGGTGGCGATGGCCGCAGGGCTGCCCGGGTCGCCGTCGAGCACGGCGGTGACCTCGGTGATACCGGTGCCCCCGCCGGTGCCTGCGGCCTGTCGCCCGGCGCTCGCCGACGCCACGCCCTCGCTGGCCGAGGCCGCATCCACCACGCCCTGGACGACCGCCGGGTCCGTGCTGCGCACGATGACCCGCGCCGGGTCGGCGGCGCCCGCCGGGAACCCCTTCGCCAGCGTCTCCAGCCCGTCCACCGACTCCGCCTGCACCCGGAACTGCTCGGTCTGGCTGAGCCCGAGCCGCGCCCCCGAGAGCCCCGCGGCCATCACCGCGAGGACGGCGACGGCGACCGCCACCACGCGCCACGGCCTCTTCACCACGGCCCGCCCCACGCGCGACCACGGCCCGCTCAGCGAGGTCTCCGCGGAGCCGACCTTCGGCACGAACGGCCAGAACACCCCGCGCCCGCACAGCACCAGGGCCGACGGCAGCACGAACAGCGCGAACAGGGCCGCCACCGCGATGCCCAGCGCGCCGAACTGCCCGACGCTGCGGTTGGAGCCCAGCACTGCGAACGACAGCGCCAGCAGCGACAGCACCACCGTGCCAGCGCTCGCGGCGATGGCGGGGGCGGCGCCGCGCCAGGCCCGGGTCATGGCGAGGCGTCGGTCTGGCTCGCGCCGCAGCTCCTCGCGGTAGCGGGCGATGAGGAGCAGGGCGTAGTTGGTGCCGGCGCCGAAGACCAGGACGTCGGCGATGCCGCCGGTGGACGGGTCGAGCACCAGGCCGAACGTGCGCGAGACCACCGCGAACAGCGCCGTCGCCGCAGCGGCCGAGGCGCCGACCACGGCCAGCGGCACGAGCCAGAGCACCGGGCTGCGGTACGTGACGAGCAGCAGCGCGGCCACCACGAGCACCGTGGTGAGCAGCAGCGTGAAGTTCGCGCCGTCGAACGAGGCGGCGATGTCGGTGGTGAACGCCGCGCCGCCGGTGACCTCGGCGGTGAGCCCGTCTGGCAGTTCGGCGGTGGCCGAGCGCACCTCGGCGCGGATGTCCTTCACGGTGTCCGCCAGCGCCTCGGTGCCGCCGGCGGTGCTCAGGGGCACGGCGACGAGCGCCGTCGTCCCGTCCTGCGAGACCACGGGTGGCGCCACCCGGCCGCCCTCGGCGACCTGGGCCAGCTGCCCGGAGAGCTGCTGCAGCGCCGCGGTGTCGCCAGCCTGCAGACCGCCGTCGCGGCGGACGACGACGAGCGCTGACGTCGCGTCAGCGCCCGGCAGCTGCTTCGCCAGCTCGGCCACCTGGACCGAGTCCGCGCTGGACGGCAGGCCGGCGCTGACGCCGTTCCCGCGGTCGGGGGAGGGGGCGAACGCCAGCAGCCCGACCACCACCAGCAGGCCCAGCACCACCGACGCCCAGGCGCTGCGCCGTCCGACGGGTGCTTGCAAGACGCTTCTCATCAAAACCTCTCGATGGTCGAACTATTCGATGAGTGAGATGATGGGGTCCTGCGGTGGCGGACGCAAGGCGAGGGAGGATGGTCGGCGTGGCGGGGCACCAGGACGACGATGCGCGCCTCCGGCTGCAGCGCGCCCTCGTCGACGACGTCCGCACGCTCACCTACCGGACGCAGCACCTCGCTCACGCCTTCGCCGAGCAGCAGACGATGCATCCGACCGACCTCGAGGCGATGGTCCACGTCATGCAGGCCGAGACCGACGGCGACCCGCTGACCGCCGGTCGCCTCGCCGAGGCGCTGAACCTCAGCTCGGCCGCCACCACCAGCGTCGTCGACAGGTTGGAGCGGGCCGGTCACGTGCAGCGCGAGCGCGCCGAGACCGACCGGCGCCGCGTGCACCTGCGCATCACGCCGGCGGCGATGGGCGTGGCCGGGGCGTTCTTCGGTCCGCTCGGCCGGCGCACGGACGCGGTGATGGCCCAGTTCAGCGAGGCCGAGCTGTCAGCGGTGCACCGCTTCCTCACGGGCTTCAGCCGGGCGATGGAGGACGCCGAGCGCGAGCACCGCTCAGGAGCCGCCGAACACCTGACCCAGGGCGCTCCCCAGGCGTGACAGGCCCTCGCGGGTGCGCTCGGGGGAGTGGGTGGTGAAGGACAGCCGCAGCGTCGAGCGGTCGGGCGCTCCGGCGTAGAACGGCGCCCCGGGCACGAAGGCGACGTCGTGCTCCAGCGCCGCGGGCAGCAGGGCCGCGGTGTCGACGCCCCCGGGCAGGCGCGCCCACACGAACATGCCGCCGTCCGGGTCGGTCCACGTCGACCCCGGCGGCAGCACCGACGGCAGCGACTCCAGCGCGGCGTCCCGGCGGGCGCCGTACGCGGCGCGCAACCCGGCGACGTGCGCGTCGAGGTCGGTGGCGGTCAGGTACGCAGCTGCCGCGGCCTGGTCGACCGTGGAGGTGTGCAGGTCAGCGGCCTGTTTGGCCACCGCCAGCCTCGCCCGCAGCTCCCTCGGGGCGCGCAGCCACCCGAGCCGCAGGCCGGGGGCGAACACCTTGGACAGGCTGCCCAGGTAGACCGCCCGGCCCTCCAGCGCCGGCTGGGAGGCCAGCGGCGCGAGCGCCTCACCGCGGTAGCGGAGCTCGCCGTACGGGTCGTCCTCGACCACCCAGGTCGGCCGGTCGGCCAGCAGCGCGGCCACCTCGGCCCGCCGGGAGGCGCTCAGCGTGCGCCCGGTCGGGTTGGCGAACGTCGGGACCAGGTACACCAGCGCGGGGGAGTGCTCCTCCAGCACCCGCTCCAGCGAGGCGGGCACCACGCCGTCGTCGTCGCTGGCCACGGGAACCACGCGGGCCCCGGCCAGTGCGAAGCCCTGCAGGGCGGCCAGGTACGTGGGCTCCTCGACCGCGACGACGGCGCCCGGGTCCAGCAGCGCGGTGCTCAGCAGGGCCAGCGCCTGCTGCGAGCCGGTGGTGATCAGCACGTCGTCCGCCGTCGTCGCGAGGCCACGTCCGCTCGTGCGGGCCGCGAGGAGGGCGCGCAGCTCGGCGCTCCCCTCGGTGGGGGCGTACTGCAGCGCGGTGCGCGCTCCCGGGCCGGACAGCACGGCGTCGAAGGCGGCGCGCACGCCGTCGACGTCGAGCAGCTCCGGGGCCGGCAGGCCGCCCGCGAAGGAGATGACCTCCGGCTGGGAAACCAGGGCGAGCAGGTCCCTCACGGGCGAGCTGGCCACGCCGCGCAGGCGCTGCGCCAGGGGGAGGGCGGGGGCGGCGAGGGGCCGGGTGCTGGTCACGACGGGAGCTCCACGAGTCAGGGGGACCGGCGCCCGTCAGCCCGCGGGGGTGGTCAGCGGGGCAGCGCCACGAGGAGTCCTGGTCGAGGACGGCTCCAGCGTACCGACCGCGGCTGGGGCGAGCGGTCAGCCGAGCCAGCGGCGGCGGCGCGGCGCCTCCGCGGAGGTCGCCGGGTCCTGTCCCAGGGCCTGCGCGGCCTCGGTGACGTCCTGGGCCCACAGCGCCATGACCTCGTCGCGCTCGAGCACCTCGACGTCGTCCTTCGCCGACCGCGTCAGCCGCAGGGCCTGGCGGTTGAGCGACTGCTCGAACAGCGTCCGCACGAACCGCGCGTTGCCGGAGTCCTCCCCGGAGCGCAGGCCGGAGAGCACCTGTCGCAGCGCCTCGGAGGCGCCCGGCGCCATCGCGTACTCGTGCTCGGCCACCACGAGGGAGAAGATCTGCTCCAGCTCGTCCACGGAGTAGTCGGGGAAGGTGATCTCCCGCGCGAAGCGCGAGCGCAGCCCCGGGTTGGAGCGCAGGAACGCCTCCATGAGCCGCGGGTAGCCGGCCACGACCACCACGAGGCGGTGGCGGTGGTCCTCCATGCGCTTGAGCAGCACCTCGATGGCCTCGGGGCCGAAGTCGAGGCGGCCTTCGCCCTCGGGCGCCAGCGAGTACGCCTCGTCGATGAACAGCACGCCGTCGAGCGCGGACCGGATGACCCGGTCGGTCTTGATCGCCGTGGCCCCGACGTACTGGCCCACCAGCCCGGCGCGGTCGACCTCCACGAGGTGGCCCTTGGCCAGCAGTCCCACCGCGCGGTACATCTCGGCGAGCAGCCGCGCCACGGTGGTCTTGCCGGTGCCGGGGTTGCCGAGGAAGACGAGGTGCTGGGAGGTCGCCACCTCGGGCAGCCCGTGCTCCTTGCGGCGGGCCTGCACCTGGAGGAAGGCGAGCAGCGCCCGGACCTGCTCCTTGACGTCCTCCAGGCCGACGAGCGCGTCGAGGTCGGCCAGCACCAGCGCGAGCGGTCGCGCCGGCGGCGTGGGCCCCCCGAAGAGCACACCGACCCGCTCCTCCACCCCGCGCAGGCCCGGGCCGGGCAGGCGGTCTCCGAGCTTCTCCCCGAGCTGTCCAGCCTTCTCGCGCAGGCCGTCGAGGGGGTTGCGGGGCGGGGCCATGCTTCGAGCGTAAGGCGGCGATCAGCGCCCCCGCCCGCTCGAGCACGGCCGGAGAGCGTTCCAGGAGTCCACGATCGCAGGAGGAGGCGGGGAAGGCGTCCCGCCCGGGTCGCCCCTACCGTGGGGCAGGTGCCGCTGCCCGACGCTGCCAGCCAGATGGTCCCGCCGCTCATGCGCCTGCTGCACTTCAACCGGACGTTCGTCACCGAGCAGGGTGCGCACGACCGCATCCGCGAGGCGACCCTGCGCCCGGCCGCCTATGGGCTCCCGCGCAGCCTGCGCCGGGACGTGCGCGTCGACGTCGTCCACGACCGCGGCTGGCCCGTCTACACGCTGACCCCCACCGCCGGCCCCGACGGCTTCGACCGGCTCGCGGGCGGGGTCGTCTACGCCCACGGCGGCGGATGGGTCAACGAGATCGTCCGGCAGCAGTGGCACCTGGCGGCCACCGTCGCGGCGGAGGCGGGCGTGGTGGTGACCGTGCCGATCTACCCGTTGATCCCGCACGGAACGGCCGGACCCACTCGCGACCGCGTGGTCGAGCTGGTCCGGGCCAGCACCGAGGAGCACGGCCCCACGGGCGTCATGGGCGACTCGGCGGGAGGGCAGATCGTGCTGTCCGCCGCGCTCGCGCTGCGCGACGAGGGCCTCCGGCTGCCCCTCACCCTCCTGGTCTCCCCGGCGCTCGACCTCACCTGGAGCAACCCGCGCATCCCCGTGGTCCAGCCCACCGACCCGTGGCTGGCCACGCCAGGGGGCCGGGTCCTCGCCGAGGCCTGGCGCGGTGACCTGCCGCTCACCGATCCTGCTGTCAGCCCCCTCTTCGGAGACCTCACCGGCCTGGGGCCGCTGACGGTGTTCACCGGTACCCGTGACGTGCTCAACCCCGACGCGCACCTGCTGGTCGAGAAGGCCCGCGCCGCCGGTGTGGAGGCGGAGCTGCACGAGGCCCCCGGCCAGCTGCACGTCTACCCGATGCTCCCCACGGCGACGGGTCGCGCCGCCGCCCGGGTGCTGGTGGGGCGGGTGGCCCGCGCTCTGCGCCCCTGAGCCGGCCCCTCAGCCGGGCTGGACCTGGCGGCGCACGGCGTCGACGTCGACCACTGACTCGACGGTCCTGATGCGGCCGTCGGCCAGCCGGTAGAAGGCGTGCTCGGCGAAGGCGACGCGCCGGCCGCCGGTGTCGACCCCGCGGAAGGGGCGCGCGGGCGTGCAGTCGAACCACAGCCGCGCCGCGAGGTGGTCGCCGCTGACGACCAGCGCCTGAACGTCGTAGCGCAGGTCAGGGATGACCGCGACGTCCTCGCGCAGCAGGTCGGCGAACTGCCCACGGGTCATCCGCCGGCCGTCGTGGGTGACATCGTCGTGGACGACGGCGCCCAGCTCCTCCCAGCGCCTGGCGTTGAGGGTCGCGACGTAGCGCCGGTAGACGGCCTCTGCGCCCGTGTCCGTCGGGGTCGTCGCAGCAGCCATGCGGGGAGCCTCGCACCGCCGGCGGGAACTCGCTGGACCGGAGCGCACCCCGTCCTCACGATGGCGGCATGACGACGACGAGCACCGCCGCGCTCGTCCTGCTGTGCGGCTGCTCGTCCTCCGGCAAGAGCACGGCCGCCGCTGTGCTCCGCGACGGCCTGGGCGCCGAGGTGGTCTCCCTGGACGCCATCAACGCCGAGCGCGGGCTCGACGGCGGTCGGGGCATCGCGGTGCGGGAGTGGGTGCGCACCAACGACGAGGCGCGGACCCGCGCGGCTGCGCTGCTCCGCGGCGGACGGGTCGTCGTCGTGGACGACACCGCCTCCCTGCGCTTCCTGCGCGACGCGTGGCGGGAGGTCGCCGCGCGGGCCGGCGCGCGCTTCGTGCTGGTGCACCTGGACGTGCCGCACGCCGTGCTGCGGGCACGGGTGGCGGCGAACAGGGCCAGCGGACGGCGCAGCGACGTGACCGACGCCGTGCTCGAGGAGCACCTGGCCAGCTTCGAGCCGCCTGCCCCGGAGGAGGCGGCGCTCGTCGCCCTCCCCGACGACGACGGTGGTCAGCTCCTCGCGCGGGTCCGCAGCGCGGTCGCCATCCGCGTGAAGTAGACGCCGTACGCCCCCGTGGTGAGGGCCGCTCCGCAGGCGACCACGCCCCAGACGAGGTCGCGGCTCGCGCTGGTGAGCAGCAGCACCAGGAGGCCGGCCAGCCCGACCGCGCTCAGCGCCGTGGCGAGCCAGGTGTCGATGCGCCGCCGGAAGATCCGCGCCATCGGGTAGAAGTGCACGCCCACGACGAGCGCGATCGCCGGGAGCACGAGGTCCGGGCGTCCGATGCCACCGAGCACGTTGGCCGCCACGACGATCAGCACCGCCTCGGCGGTGAAGACCCACCCGAAGGCCATCCCGGCGCGCTTCTGCCAGCGCTGCTCCTCGGGCGTCGTCGCGGTGCTCGCCCGCCCGCGCGTCCGTGCCAGCCTCACCGCGGTGACGACGAACCACGTGCTCGCCAGCACGCCCACCGCCGTGATGGCGGTGCCGAGCGCACCCGGCCAGGTGCCGAGGGTGTTGGCGCTCCACGCGGTGGTGAAGACGGCCATCAGCACGAGGCCGACGACGACGCCGTCCAGCAGGCCGCGGGGGACGGAGGATTCCTCAGGCACCCGTCGACGCTAGCGGTGGACGCTGCGGTCGGGGAGCCCACTCGGTTCCGCCGTGCGCGATCGTCTGGTGCGCGACGGGGTAGGGGAACGGGGTGGAGCACCAGGACGACGTCGACGGCCGCCTCGCGCAGGCCGCCCACCGCCACAGCGGACCCCTGGCCGGCGCGGCCCGCTGGTGGTTGCGCACGCGTCGCGAGTACGAGGAGCTGGGCACGGACCCCGAGCGGCGCGACGAGCGCCCGCTGACCGGGTACGCGCTGCTCATGGGCGGCTACGTGATCAGCACGGTCACCGCGGCCACCCTGGTGGCGCGCCGCCGTGGCGACGCGGCACTGCCGACACCCGCAGACCTGGCGCTGCTGTCGGTGGCGGTCTTCCGGACCACCCGCACCCTCGCCAAGGACGCCGTCCTCTCACCTCTGCGCGCGCCGTTCACGGTCTTCTCCGGACCCGCCGGCCCGGGCGAAGTGCTGGAGCAGCCGCGACCGGGGGCGGTGAGGCACGCCGTCGGCGAACTCATCACCTGCCCGTTCTGCCTGGGCCAGTGGGTCGCGACGGCTTCGCTGGTCTCGTTCGCGGCGGCGCCGCGGGCCACGCGGTGGGTCGCCACCGGCATGACGGTGGTGGCTGCGGCCGACGCCCTCCAGTACGCCTACGCCGCGCTGGAGGAGACGGAGGGCTGAGGTTCCGCCCGGGGCACCTTCAGAGCGGAGGTGCTCCGGGCAGCAGCGGGTGGACCGCTCGTGCCAGGCGCTCGCGACGAGAGGCGGCCCGCCCCTCCTGCAGCGGCACGCGCCGGGCGGCGCGGGCCGAGGCCGTTCCCCAGGACAGGGCGATGACGGCGTCGAGGAGCGCGAGGCGCGCCCGGGGTCTGTCGCCAGCCGCGAGCGCCAGGGCGGTGAGCGCGTGGACGACGTCGACCCAGGCGCCGTCGGCCAGCGTCGCGCGGCTCGGAGTCCGCCCCGAGAAGCCGGCCTGGAGGAGGTGTCGGGCACCGAGGACGCGCACGACCGTGCGGGAGCGGGGGTCGGGGTCGTGCTCGCCGACCAGGCGCAGCACCGGGCCGGGCGCCACCAGCAGCAGCGTGCCCCAGGTGGCCCGCGCCCCCTGCAGCACCTCGCCCGCGGGTCGCGGCCGTCGCTGCTCGCTCATCGGCCCAGCCACCGCCGCGCCCGTGCAGAAGGCGCTGCACGACGTCGCTGGACCGCCCTCGCCGTCGTCGTCACCGCGGTGAGCGCTCCGGCCACCGCCCCGAGGGTGAGCGCCGCGGTGCCCGCGGCGTCGACGGCGTGGCGGCGCTGCTGCAGCCACACCTGCGGGCTCCAGCTCCACGACTGGTCGTCGAACTCGCCGCGCGCCCCGGCGTCCCCGGGGACCGGCGCGTCGAGGTAGTCGCCGCGCATGGTCGAGCGGGGCTGGTCCGTGAGCTGGCCGTCCACTCCGGTGCGGGCCAGGTACCGGTCGACGAACCAGGGGGCGGCCCAGCTGCCGAGGATCGTGTACACGGTCGACTCGCCCACCCACGTCCGCCGTCGGGGGTGGTCGACGACCTCGGCAACCACCTTCGCGCACGCCTCCGGCTGGTAGATCGGGGCGACCGGCTGGGGGTGGTTCGGCATCGTGGTGCGCACCCAGCCGAACTGCGTGGTGTTCATGCCGGGCATGTGGACCATCGAGACCTGGACGCGGCTGCCCTCGTGGCGCAGCTCGGTGATGACCGACTCGGTGAAGCCGACCACGGCGTGCTTCGCTCCGCAGTACGCGGCCTGCAGGGGGATGCCGCGGAACGCGAGCGCCGAGCCGATCTGGACGACGTGGCCGCGGTCGCGGGGGCGCATGCGGTCCAGCGCCGCGCGCGTCCCGTGCACCTGGCCGAAGTAGGTGACGGCGGTGGCGCGCTCGAAGTCGTCGGGGTCGGTGTCCGAGAACGGGGAGAAGACGCTGGCCATGGCGTTGTTGACCCACACCTCGACCGGGCCGAGCTCGGCCTCCACGCGGGTGGCGGCCGCCTCGACCTGCTCGCGGTGCGCGACGTCGCAGACCACGCCGATGCCGCGGCGCCCCGCGGCGGCCACGTCGGCGACCGTCGCGGCCAGCCCGTCACGCCCCCGGGCGAGCACCGCCACGTCCCAGCCGCGGGCGGCCAGCTCGCGCACCACGGCCCGGCCGATGCCCGCCGAGCCGCCGGTCACCACCGCCACGCCCCGCGGTGATCGGGGAGCGGACAGGTCGGATGCGGCGGTCTCGGCGAGCTCGACGGGGACTGCGCCGGGGGCGGGGGTGTGGGTGCTCACACCCGCCAGCCTGCGGGTGCGAGCGCACGAGCGCCCGTCAGAGGATCAGAGGATGAAGAGCATCTCCTGGTAGGTCGGCAGCGGCCACAGGTCGTCGGCCACCACGGTCTCCAGCTCGTCGGCGGCCGCGCGGACCGCCGCCATCGCCGGGAGCAGCACGTCACGGGCGTGCAGCGCGTGCCCGGCGGAGCCGCCGTCCGGGTGCTCGGCCACGGCCGAGCGCAGGGCGGCGACGGAGGTGCGCAGCGCCGCCAGCGGCGTGGAGACCGCCTCGAGCAGGGAGGTGTCGGCCTCCACCCCGGCGGCCTTGAGCGCGGCGACGTTCTGGGCCAGCTCGGTCTGGTAGCGCAGAGCGGCGGGCAGGATCATCGTCGCGCCGATCTCCAGGGAGAGCTTGGCCTCCACGCCCACCGACAGCGCGTACTGCTCCAGGGCCACCTCGAAGCGGCTGTGCGACTCCTGCTCGGAGAGGACCCCGTACTTCGAGAACAGCGCCAGCGACTCCGGGGTGATGAGCTCCGGCAGCGCGTCCAGCGTGGTCTTGAGGTTCTTCAGACCGCGGGCGGCGGCCTCGACCTGCCACTCCTCGGAGTAGCCGTCGCCGTTGAAGATGACCGCGCCGTGGTCGGAGACGATCTGCTCGAGCACCTTCTGGACGGCGTGGTTGAACTCCTCGCCGGCGGCCAGCTTGGTCTCCAGCTCGGTGGCCACGTGGTCGAGGGACTCGGCGACGATCGTGTTGATGGTGATCATCGGCGGGGCGATCGACTGCAGCGAGCCCGGCGCGCGGAACTCGAAGCGGTTGCCGGTGAAGGCGAACGGGCTGGTGCGGTTGCGGTCGCCCGGGTCGGTGGGGAGCACCGGGAGGGTGTCGACGCCGATGGTCAGCGTGCCCTTCTCCTTGGACGACGTCGCGCCTCCCTTGGCCACCTGGTCGAACACGTCGGCCAGCTGGTCGCCCAGGAAGATCGAGATGATGGCCGGCGGGGCCTCGTTGGCGCCCAGGCGGTGGTCGTTGGTGGAGGAGGCCACCGACGCGCGCAGCAGGCCGCCGTGCAGGTGCACCGCGCGGATGACGGCGGCGCAGAACACGAGGAACTGGGCGTTGTCGTGCGGGGTGTCACCCGGCAGCAGGAGGTTGCCGACGTTCCCGCCGCCGAAGCTGAAGTTCACGTGCTTGCCCGAGCCGTTGACGCCGGCGAAGGGCTTCTCGTGGAAGAGCACCTCCATGCCGTGGCGCTGGGCCACCTTGCGCATGGTGACCATGAGCAGCTGCTGGTGGTCGGCGGCGAGGTTGGCCTGCTCGAACATCGGGGCGATCTCGAACTGGCCCGGGGCGACCTCGTTGTGGCGGGTCTTGGCGGGCACGCCCAGCTTGAACAGCTCGCGCTCGGCGTCGAGCATGAACGCCAGCACGCGGTCGGGGATGGACCCGAAGTAGTGGTCGTCGAACTCCTGGCCCTTGGGCGGCTTGGCGCCGAACAGGGTGCGACCGCAGTTCAGCAGGTCGGGGCGCGACAGCGAGAAGCTGCGGTCGATGAGGAAGTACTCCTGCTCGGGACCGGCGAAGCTCACGACGTTGCCGGGCTCGATGTGGCCGAACAGCGCCAGCACGCGCTTGGCCTGGTCGGCCATGGCCTTCTGCGAGCGCAGGAGGGGGGCCTTGAGGTCGAGGGCCTCGCCGGTGAAGGAGACGAAGACCGTCGGGATGCAGAGGGTGTTGCCGTTGGCGTTCTCGAGGATGTACGCGGGGCTCGTGACGTCCCAGGCGGTGTACCCGCGGGCCTCGTACGTGGACCGCAGGCCGCCGTTGGGGAAGCTCGACGCGTCGGGCTCGCCCTGGACCAGCGTCTTGCCGGCGAACTCCGCGATGGAGGAGCCCTCGCCGTCCGGCTCCAGGAAGCTGTCGTGCTTCTCGGCCGACCGGTTGGTCAGCGGGTAGAAGACGTGGGCGTAGTGCGTGGCGCCCCGGTCCATCGCCCAGTCCTTCATGGCGGACGCGACGGCGTCGGCGACGCTCGGGTCCAGCGGTGCGCCTCCCTCGATGGTCGCCATCACCGAGCGGAACACGGCCTTGGGCAGACGGGCCTGCATGACGTCGCGGGAGAAGACGTTCTGCCCGAAGATCTCACCGGGCGCCTCGTGCGCGGCGAACGACGGCGCCGGCGGCACGTAGGACTTGACGGCGTTGATGGCGTCCAGGCGGGCGGCGCTGCCGCTCATGCGTTCTCCTCAAGGTGGTCGCGGCCCCGCTGGTCGTGGCCGCTGTCAAGCGCGCCCAGACCGTAGGTGCCTCGCATCTCGGGAGTGTTTCGTGCGCGTTCCAGCCCTGGGTCGCTCCGGTGACCCCCGCGCGTCGCGGTCGCTCAGGCGGGGGAGGTGCGGTAGTCGAGGACGAGGCACCCCGTGGGGGAGGCCTCGCTGCGCAGCAGCTCCAGCCGGACGCCGGTGAGGCCGTCCAGCAGCCTCCCGCCGCTGCCCGCGATCGCCGGTGCCACCACGAGGCGCAGGACGTCGACGACGCCGGCCGCGAGCAGCGCCCGGGCGAGCGTGGTGCTCGCGTGGACCCCGACGTCCCCGCCGTCGGCCTCCTTCAGCGTCCGCACGAAGGCCACCGGGTCGCCCTCGACGGCGGTGGCGCCCGTCCACGCCGGCTCCAGCGGTGAGGAGGTGACCACGTGCTTGGTGACGCCGTTGATGAAGGTCGCGAAGGGCTCCACGTCGCTCGTGGGCCAGTACGGCGCCCACTCGTCGTAGGAGCGGCGCCCGAGCAGCACGACGTCCTGGGTGGAGATGACGTCGGCGAGGTTCGCGTCGAGAACGTCGTCCCACGCGAAGAAGCGGTCCGGCGACTCCGCGACGCCGTCGAGCGACAGCAGCTGGTACACGACGACCCTGCGCACGGCCTCGCCCCTCCCGCAGCCGGCCCCGCCGCTCTGGCCTCGACGGGTGCCCGGTCACCGCATCTTCGCCACAGCGCTCGCCGACGTCCACCCCCTCTGCGTGGCGAGGGCCGAGCGCAAGGGCCGCACGCGCGCCGAGGTCGACGATGCCGTCCGCTGGCTCACCGGTACGACGACGGCCTCGGGTGGGCGTCAGGCGGGGCGACGGGTGCTGAGGATGTGACCGGTGCCGTCGGCCAGCTCGGCGCTGACGAGCTGCGGGTGTCTCAGCAGGGTCTCGCGCACGCGGGTGACCGCCGCGCGGTCCTCGGGGGAGTGGTAGCGGCCCAGGTCCATGTCATCCACCACGAGCACCCCGCCTGGTGCGACCGCGGCGATCGTCAGGTCCAGCCCCGTCCACTTGCCGCCGAGCGCGTCGGCGAAGACGAGGTCGAAGGTGCCCAGCCCCGGCAGCAGGGCGACGGCGTCTCTGGTGAGCACCGTGACCGGCAGGTCGGTGCCGCGCACCAGGTCCGCCAGGTCCTCGTCCAGCTCGATGGTGACCACCTCGACGTCGTCGCGGCCCACCAGGCCCGAGGCGATCCACGCCGTGCCCACCCCCACCCCGGTGCCCAGTTCGAGCACCCGCCCGCCGGGCCTCACAGCCGCGGCGAGCACTGCGAGCAGGGGGCCGGTGGGCGCGCAGCACGAGTGGGCGAAGGAGCGCTCGACGGCACGGCGCTCGGCGGCGAGGACGACGTCGGGGACACCTGGCGCGCTCACCGGCCGACCGTAGCCATCCGTGATCACGCCCGCCAGCCCTCTCGTGACCGCCGTCAGCCCGCGTCGCCGTCCACCGGCTCCCCGGCGGAGCCCTCCTGCCAGGCCACCGAGCGCACCCCCTGCTCCAGGGAGAGGCGCTCCACCAGCTGGTTGAGCTGGTGGGTCTCCGAGCCGTCCACGAGCAGCTCGAGCGTCAGCGTGGTGGAGGCGTCGTCGTCGCTGGCGGTGCTCGTCAGACCCCGCAGCCGCGCGTCGCCGCCGCTGAGCGCCTGCAGCACCTGCGCCCGCAGGTGCCCCTCGTGCTTGCGGCGCACCACGAGCTCCAGCCGGTAGGCGCGCTGCTCGTCCCCGCCGCTGGTGGGGGCCCTGTCCACCAGGCGACCCAGCGGGCGCAGCAGCAGGTGCACGCCGATGACCACCGCTGTCACGGCCAGCGCCGCGGCGGCGTGCCCCGCTGCCGCCAGGCAGCCGACGGCCGCCGAGCACCACAGGGTGGCTGCGGTGTTGAGGCCTTGGACGGACGAGCCCTGGCGCAGGATCACGCCACCGCCGAGGAAGCCCACGCCCGAGACGACGTACGCCGCGATCTGCAGCGGATCCCCGGTCTGGCCGGCCAGCTGCCCGAGGAGCACGAACGCGCACGCGCCCGTCGCCACCAGGGCGTTGGTCCGCAGCCCCGCGGTGCGGGAGCGCCACTGCCGTTCCAGGCCGATGAGGACGCCGCACCCGACGGCGAGCAGCATCCGCAGGGCGAAGGCGAGGTCGCTGAGGGGCCCGGCGGCCGACGCGTGCACGAGCCTGGATCGTGGAGCGGACTCCTGGGGGCGACCGGAGAGATCGCTGGGTCAGCCCTGGTGGCGGGCGAGGAAGCGCCGGACCGCCTCCGACGACACCGCGTGGTCCACCACGTCGGGCTCGCCCGAGGTGGTCAGCGTGCCGACCACCTGGCCCGCCACGCGCAGTGGCACCGAGCCGCCGTGCGCCTTCAGCTGGTCGTGGTCGACGTCGTCGCGCTGGTCGAACGGGGTGCCCGCCTCCTCGTGGCGCCGCCGCACCAGCAGGGACGGCTCCCCGAACCGGTGCACCACGCGCGACTTGCCCGCCAGCCAGTGCTCGTTGCCGGAGTCGGTGGTGCCCGTCTTGGCCAGGAAGACCGTCTGTCCGTGCAGCTCCACGCGGACGGCGAGGTTGGCCCCGCGCTCGCGGACCACCTCCAGCGCCAGCACGCCCAGGTCAACGGCGTCGTCCTGGGAGAAGGAGTCCAGGTCCAGCGCCGGCTGCGCGGCGACATCGGCTGCGGAGAAGACGGGGAGGTCGCTCATGGGGCCATGGTGGACCCGCTCACCGGCAGCTCGTCGACGTGGTGGTGCACCGGCAGTCCGCGCTCGCGGGCGATGGCGACGTCCTGGTCGGCGCCCCTCGAGGCGCCGGGGAGGCGCAGCACGGCGTCGCAGTGCTGCAGCAGGCGCTGCGCCGTCGGGTAGAGGACCTGCTCGGCGAGGGGGTCGAAGACCGTGGCGCCGGCGGAGCGCAGCACGGGCAGCGCCACCCACTCCCCGATCACCGGCACGTGCCCTGCGGCGAACACGGGCCAGGCGGCCTCCTCGAGGCGTTCGAGGTTGGCGGCCATGAGGGCGGGGTCGTCTCCGGTGCCAGACCGGTACGGACCGGCGATGAGCACCATCAGCGGCCGGGAGGGTGCGGGGGACGTGGGATCGTTCGACATGGAAGTACCGTACACAAACGTGCAACAACGTGAAGGAACTTCAGGGAGTGCGCATGCTCGCCGCTGAACGACGCGACCTCCTGCTGGCGCGCCTGGCCGCCGACGGCAAGGTCGTGGCCAAGGACGTCGCCGCAGAGCTGGGCCTGTCCGAGGACAGCGTCCGGCGCGACCTGCGCGAGCTCGCCGCGGCCGGGCTGTGCCAGCGCGTCTACGGCGGCGCGCTGCCCGTCTCCCCGGCCCTCGCCGACTACGCGACCCGCACGAGCGTGTCCGTGGACAGCAAGCAGCGGGTGGCGGCGCGGGCGGTCGAGCTCGTCGCTCCCGGCAGCACCGTCATCCTCGACGGCGGGACGACCGCGCTGGCGCTCGCACGGGCCCTGCCGCCGGGGCTGGCCTGCACCGTGGTCACCCACAGCCCCACCGTGGCCGCGGCGCTGGTCGAACACCCCACCGCCGAGGTGTTCGTGCTCGGCGGGCGACTCTTCAAGCACTCCGCCGTGGCCTGCGGGGCCGCCGCGGTGGAGGCCGCCCGTGCCATCTCCGCCGACCTGTTCTTCCTCGGGGTCACCGGCGTGCACCCCGTCGAGGGCCTCACCACCGGCGACGCCGAGGAGGCGGCCATGAAGCGGGCGCTCGCCGACCGCGCCGCCGACACCTTCGTCCTGGCCAGCGTGGAGAAGGTGGGAGCGGTCTCGCCGTTCCAGGTGCTGCCGCTGGAGCGGGTGGCCGGCGTCATCACCGACGCGCCGACCGGTGACGCGCTCGAGGCGCTGGCCGACCGGGGTGTCAGCGTCATCAGCGCGGGCTGACCCGCTCGTCGGTCCGCCCGCTCAGCCTGCGTCCGCCACCTCGGTCGCGACGTGGGCCAGGACAGCGTCCACCACCGCACCGGGCTCCTGCTCCGGCACCCAGTGGCCGGTGTCCAGCGTGCGCCGCCCGTAGGGGCCCCCCACGTGGCCGGCGGTGCCGAGCACGGTGGCCGGTGCGTAGAACGGGTCGCGCCACCCGTGCAGGTAGGTGACGGGGACGACGACCCGGCCGACCGACCGCCCGCCCAGCGGCAGCGCCCGGTACCAGCCGATCGCCGCCGACAGCCGGCCGGGCTCGGCAGCGCGCTCGGCGTACCGCCGCGCGAGGTGCTCGGGCAGCTCCGACCTCACGAGCAGCCGCTCCAGTACCCCACGGCGCAGCAGCACCAGCTCTGGGAGCACCGGCAGCTGGAAGGCGGCCACGTACCAGGAGCGCAGGCCCTGCGACGACGTCCTCACCGCCGCCCCCATGGCGGCGGGGTGCGCCTGGGACAGCGCCGTCAGGGACGCCACCCGCTCCGGGTGCCAGGCGGCCAGCGCCCAGGCGACGACCCCGCCCCAGTCGTGGCCGACCACGTGGGCGCGATGCACGCCCGCGGCGTCGAGCAGGGCGACGGCGTCGGCGACCAGCTCCGGCAGCGCGTAGGCGCGCCGTCCCCGGGGGCGCGCACCGGGGGAGTACCCGCGCTGGTCCGGCGCGAGCACCCGCACGCCGCGCCCGGCGAGGCGGTGGGCCACGTCGTCGAAGGCGGACCGGTCCTGCGGGAAGCCGTGCAGGCAGAGCGCTGCCGGGGCGCCGGGCAGGTCGGGGCCGACGTCGGTGACGTCGAAGTGCAGACCCGACCGCTCGTACGCCTCCACGCCTGCAGGCTCGCACGCCCTGCGCGGGCCGCAAGGTCGACGTGTGGAGCGCCCGGCGCTGGAGCAGCATCGGTGGATGAGCGACCCCACTCCCGCCGCGCGACTCGTCGACCGGGCCATCGCCTGGTACCAGGTGCGGCTCTCGCCGCGGAAGGGGTACTCGTGCGCGCACCGCGTCGCCCACGGCGGCGACTCCTGCTCCGGGGCGGTGCGGCGCTGCGTGGCCGAGCGGGGCGTGTCCCGCTCGGCGCTGCCCGCCGCGCTGCGCCTGCTGGCGTGCTACCGGGCGGTGGCCCTGCTCAGTCCGCAGCAGCGCGTGCAGGGCGTGTGCTGCTGCGGCCCCATCCCCATCCCGTTCGGCTTCGGTCGGCGCTAGGCCGTGCTGCGCTGCAGCACCGTCGGCGCGCGGACCGCGAACGGTCCCTCGTGCAAGACCCCCTCGAGCACGGCGAGCGCGTGCTCGTCGTCGAAGGCGCAGACGGCGCTGACCCCGGGGTGCGCGGCGAGCGCCCCGACCGCGGCCGTGGCGCTGGACGTGTCGAGCCGGCAGGTGACCACCGCGGGTGCCGGAGCGCCGGCGGCCGCACAGGCGCGCCGGACGGCGGCCAGGCGGCGGTCGGAGCAGGCTGCGAGGTGGGTCTCGGCGGGGGCCGCGTAGGCCAGGGACGTGTGGCCGCGCTCGAGCAGGTGCCGGGCCTGGGCGGTGCCGATGGCCTCGTCGAAGGCGGACACGTCGAAGCTCACCGCCGGGACGCCGGCGAGCCGGACCTCCTCCAGGTCTGCCGCAGGGACCTCCAGGCCGATGACGGCGGCGGGGCACACCTCCCGCCACGCCCGGTGGAACGGGCGGTCGAGAGTGGTGCGCCGGACCACCAGGTGCAGGTCCGCCAGCGAGAGCAGGTCGGTGACCTCGGCGACCACCCGCAGGGTCAGGGCGCTCAGGGGTGCTGTTCCCGGCACGGCGAGGACCACCAGGTCGCTGGTGCCGGCGCGCAGCAGGCGGGCGGTGCGGTGGGGGGCGTAGCCCAGCTCCGCGGCCGCCGACCTCACGCGGTCGGCGGTGGCCGGGCTGATGCCCCGCGCCTCCGTCCTGCCGTCGAGCACGAAGCTCACCGTGGTCCGGGACATCCCTGCACGGCGCTCTCGGCTGGGCGGGTCGCTCGCGGACGCCAGCGCGCTGCGGACTGAAAGGACCCGTCACTCGTCCACCGCGAGGTGCGTTGACATCCTCGAGTGTCGCTCTTAACGTTAAACTAACACGTGTCAGTAGCGCGTGTTGCCCCCAGCGGCGGCGTCGCGGAGTCCCCCAGCCTGCGACGCCGCCGCCCTGCATCCGCCGCTCAGCTGAGCAGCGCCGAGGCGTAGTGGTCGCTGGCGTCCCGCACCCCCGGCAGGGTGAGGAAGTACCCGCCGCCGAACGGCTGCACGTAGTCGACCAGCGGCTCGTCGACCAGTCGCAGCTGCACCGTCTCGAACTGCCGCACGACGTCCTGCTGGTAGCACGTGAAGACGTGCCCGACGTCCAGGTTCCCGTTGGTGTCGAGCCCCCGGTCGTAGTTGTAGGAGCGCCGCAGCAGCCGCTGGTTCGCCGTGTCGGGCGTGCGCGGGTTGGCCAGGCGGATGTGCGCGTCGAGCGGGATGACGTCGCCCTCGGGGTCCTTGGCGTAGTCGGGAGTGTCGAACTCCGCCGAACCGTCGAGGGGAGCACCGCTGTCGCGACGGCGCCCGAACATCGTCTGCTGCTCCTCGAGGGAGACGCGGTCCCAGAACTCCGTGAGCATGCGGATCAGCCGTACCACCTGGTAGCTGCCGCCCTGGGTCCACGCCGGCTCGGACGGGTCGTCGATCCAGATGAGGCTCGCTGCCTCCGAGCCCGTGGGGTTGGCGGTGCCGTCCTTGAACCCCAGCAGGTTGCGGCTGGTGCCGCTGGGACGCGGCGGGGAGTCGAACCCGTCCATCCGCCAGCGCGGCTGCAGGCCGCCGCGGGTGTGCTTGGTGATGTCGCGCAGCGCGTGGTGGACGGTGTCGGGGTGGTGGGCGCAGAGCTGCAGCACCACGTCGCCCCCGGTCCAGGCGTCCTCCAGCGCATCGTTCTTGAAGACGCGCATCGGGGTGAGCTTCGCTGGTTTCAGCGGGGCCAGGCCGTACCGGTCGTCGAAGAGGCTGGCGCCCACGGAGACGGTGACGGTCAGGCCGTCGGCGGGGATGGCGGGGCCGAGGACGTCGCTGTCGGCGGGCGGCTGCCCGACGCCGAGGTCGGGCGCCGGTCCGCCGGCGGTCAGCGCGCGGGCCCGGTCGGTCAGCGTCTGGAAGACGGCTCGCAGGTCCTCGCGACTGGTCGCAGTCGCGTCCAGCGCCACGAACGCCGCCGTCCGCTGCTTCTGGCTGGGACCCGGCGTGAGCACGCCCGCCTGGTGCGTCCCGTGGAAGGGGTAGGTGGCGGGTCCGGCTGTCCCACCGCCGGACCCGCCGGAGCCGTTCCCCGCGGCCGCCGCGGCGTCGGCGCGGGCGCCGCCCACGGCCAGCGCGGCGGCCAGGGCCGTGCCGGCGCCTCCGGCCAGGCCGCCTCGCAGGAAGCTGCGGCGGTTCACGTCCATGTCGGTGGGGTCCTCTCGGGCTGCAGGTCGGGTCAGGTCGAGTGCGGGGACGGGGTGGGGCTCACGAGCCCGGTGGGACTTCCAGCAGGTCCGGGACGCTGGAGAGGGTCTCCAGCACGGCCCCGAGCGAGGCGCGCACGGCCTGCTGCTGCGCCCACGGCACGTCGGCGGGCGCCGTCCACGTGCCGTCGCCGGCGCGCGTGGCGGCCAGCGCGCTGTCGAGCTGGTCCAGCTGCGTCTGCGCGGTGGTGACGAGGTGGGGCCGGCGGGCGTCGAGGAGGGGGGCGAGGTCTGAGAGCACGGTCCGCGTCACGTCGACGTCCGCGGCCGTCATGGCGTACTGGGCACCACCGCCCTCGTCGTCGAGGCCCGTGAGGTGGTCGCGGAGGGCGTCCTCGAGGTTCTCGTGGGCGCGGACCGGCAGCTGGGTCGGGTCCCCGGCGAGGTCGTCGTCGCCGAGGTGCCTCTGCACCGCCGCGACGTCCTCGGCCAGCTGGTCGGCCACGGGCGCCAGCTGCGCGGCGCTCTGGCCGTGGAAGAGGCCGTGCTCCAAGCGGTGCAGCCCCGTGAAGCCGGGGTCGTCCACGCCCCGGGGCAGTCCGTCGGGCAGGCCGTCGACGGCGGTGCCGAGGTCACCGAAGCTGTCGTACGACGCGCCGACCCTCTCCCACGTCAGCTGGGCGGGCAGCCAGTCGCGCCGCGCGGCGACGAGGTCACCGCGGCGCAGGTCGACCTGCAGCGTCGCGACCTGCGCCGCGAGCTGCGAGAGCTGACCGGAGGCGTAGGTCTGGTACGCGTCGTCCGGCCCTTCCAGGTCGTGCACGGAGATCGGCCTCACTGCCAGGGCCGCCGTCGCGGTGGCGCCGCCCGTGCTGCCGGTCACCTGCACGGGGGCCGAGCTCATGGGGTCGCCGCCGGCGGGCAGGCACTCCACCGTGTACGTGCCGTCGCCCAGCGTCGCCGACATCGGTGCCGTGGTGCCGGGGGCCAGGGTCTCGATCTCCGCGACGATGCCGCCGCTGGCGTCGTCGAGGTCGACCTCCACGATCTTGGAGGAGCTGTTGGTCACCTGGAAGACCTGCGTCCCGGCGCTCGGGGCGCTCAGGTCCTGCGCGCACCGCGTGTCCGTGACCTCGAGGGTCGAAGCCGCGGCACTGCTGCGGGGGAGCAGCTGCACCAGCGCCACCGCCGCCAGGGCGGGGACGAGGACGACGACGCCCGCCGTGCGCCACGGCCGCGAGGCCAGCCGGGCGGTCAGCGCGTCCCCGCGTCGTCGTCCTTCCCCGCCATGAGTCGCCACGGGCTCGACCGTCGGCGCTGCCGGCTCCGGGGGCTGCGGTGCAGGAGTGCGGCCCGCCACCGCCAGCGCGCGCAGCGCCAGCACGAGGTACACCGCCCAGGCGGTGACCTGCAGCACCGTCATCCGAGGGGACAGGTCCGTGAGCCCCGAGACCAGGCCCACCCACCAGGCGCTGGCGTCGACGCGGCTCGTGAGGTCGAACGCGACCCAGGCGTGCCCGGGGACCCAGCCGGCGTCCTGCAGGTCGCCCAGGCCGTAGGCGAGCACGCCCGCGGCGATCACCACGAGCAGCACCGCGGTGCGGGTGAGGAAGGCGCCGACGTTCCAGCGGATCGCCCGCCGGAAGAGCAGCGTGCACAGCGCCACCGCGCCGAGGAGGCCGACCGCGGCGCCCACCAGCGGACCCGTGCTCGACCCCGAGGCGCGGGCCGCGGTCCACAGGAACAGCGCCGTCTCCAGGCCCTCGCGGCCCACCGCCAGGAACGCCGCTGCGGCGAGGGCCGCCGGTCCGGCGAGCGAGGCCGCCGCCACCTTGCCGCGCAGCTCGCCCGCCAGCGACGCGGACGCACGCCGCATCCAGACCACCATCGCCGTGATCAGCCCGACGGCGAGCACGCTGAGCAGACCGCCGAGGGCCTCCTGGCCATTGCTGGACAGCACCGAGTCTGACACCGTCAGGACGGCGGCGAAGGCCCCCGCGCACGTGACTGCGGCCAGAGCGCCCAGCCACACGGGAGCCGTGGGTCGGCGAGTGCCGTCGGGCGCCGACCTCCTGGCCGCCGCCAGGAGGATGGTGACGACGAGGCCCGCCTCGAGGCCTTCTCGGAGACCGATGACGAGGTTGGGGACCGCTGTCGACCACTGCACGGTCGTCGATCATCGTTAGGACAGCCTTGCCCAACAAGTAGTTGGCTCCTGACAACTACCTGGGAAGGTCGTCGGCGGAGCGTCGCCACCGGGTGCCCGCAGCAGTGTCGTGCTGGACCTCCCGCATCCCTGGTGCGGTGCTCAGCTGGCGGGGACCGGCCGGGGCAGCGCGGAGCCGGGGCGGGTGGCGCTGGTGGCGTACTGGCTCGGGGTCATGCCGAAGCGGTCCTTGAACACGCGCCGGAAGGCGCTGCCGCTCGTGTAGCCGACGCGCTGCGCGACCGCCTCCGGGGCGGTGCGGGCGCGCAGCAGGCGGGCTGCGGTCTCCATCCGGATGCGGATCCGCCACTCGCGCAGCGTCATGCCGGTCTCGGTGAGGAACGACCGCTCGACCGTCCGCGCGGACGCGTGCGCGGAGCGCGCGAGCTCTTCCACGCCGCGCTCGTCCCCCGGGTTGAAGCGCAGCGCCTCGGCCACGGCGCGCGCAGGTCCCGACACGGGCACCGGCAGGGAGGTGGGGGCGGAGGGTCCCTCCTCCAGCAGCGCCAGCACCTGCCGGGCGAGGTCGGCCCGGGGCCTGATGATGCTGTAGCTGGACTGGACGAAGGCCAGCAGGAGCGTGCTGAGGTCGTCGTCGACGGCCACGGTGGTGGGGCGCGCCAAGGTGGTGGCCGTGCTGGCGGCGGGGAAGAAGGTCGGCAGCACCACGGCGCCGTCGTGCGTGGTGAAGGAGTGGTGCACCCCGGACGGCACCCACAGGGCCCAGCCGTGCCGGAGCTCCTGGGGGGACCCGTCGACGACGACGTCGGACGTGCCGCGCACCTGCCACAGGAGCACGTGCTCGTGCTCCTCGCAGAGGTCGCGCAGGTCCACCGGTGGGACGTGGACGCGGGGGGACACGGGTGTCTGCTCCTCGGTCTGACGGCATGGCGCGGGGCGCCGGGGACGGCGCGAACTGCGCGGACCCTGTCGGGAACTGCACGCTAGCGCAGGTGAGGCTTCCCTAACCTGTCGGTATGATCTTCCGATGGTCGCGCCGTCCTGCGGTCGCGCTCACCGCCCTGCCCGTCGTCCTGCTCGCCCTGGTGGGCTGCGCCAGCAGCGAGGCCGCCCCGTCCACCGGTGGCGGTGCGAGCTCCTCCACCAGCGCGGCGGGCGGCGGGCTGCTGCCGGCCGCCGAGGGCGCCACCCAGTACCCGCTGGTGCTCGACACCTGGGCCGGGCAGACGGAGCTGACCGAGCGCCCCGAACGCGTGGCGGTCATCGGCTTCTCGCCCAACCTCGACGCGCTGCAGGCCCTCGGCGCCACCCCGGTCTACACGATGGGGGAGGAGACCGACTGGCCCTGGCGGGACCAGGGGTGGCTCGCGAGCATCGAGACCGTCGACACCGCCACCCGTGAGGACCCGATCAGCTTCGAGGCGATCGCCGCCTCCGACCCCGACCTCATCGTCGCGGTGAACTACGTGGCCGACGAGGCGGACTTCGCGCGCCTGGCCTCCATCGCCCCGGTGCTGGAGAACGCCGAGCAGGTCAGGGGGGACCAGATCTCCTGGCAGCAGACCCAGCGGATGGTCGGCGAGGCGCTCGACCTGTCCGCTGCCTCCGAGCAGGTGATCTCCGACGCCGAGGCCGCGGTCGCGCGCACCGCGGCCGAGCACCCCGAGCTGGCCGGGAAGACCCTCACCGCCGCCACCGACTACTCCGACACCGGCATCGCCTACTACACCGTCGCCGGAGGCACCGCCGAGCGCGTGGTGACCCAGCTCGGCTTCGCGCCCAACCCCCGCGCGCAGGCGTTCGTGGACGAGCCGTCGGTCTCCGACGAGCGCCTGGGCGAGCTCGACGCCGACGTGCTGGTGGTCTTCTACCTCGACGACGCGGTGCGCCGGGCCCGTGAGGCGACGCCGCTGTTCCAGGCCGTGCCCGCGGTGGCGGACGGCCGCTACGTCTCCATCGCCACCGGCGAGCCGGGCAGCGAGCTCACCTGGGTGATGCGACGCGGGGCGAGCGCGCTGAGCCTGCCGTGGGCGGTGGACGTGCTCGCCGACCGCGCGAGCGAGGTGGTCACGTCCTGAGGCGCCGCCGCGCCGGCGTCGCGGTCGCGCTCGCGGCGCTCGCCCTCGCCGTCCTCCTCAGCCTCGCGGTCGGCGCCAACCCGCTGCCGCTGGGGCGCGTGTGGGAGGTGCTGACCCACCCCGACGGCTCCGAGGCGTCGGCGGTGGTCTGGACCGAGCGCTGGCCGCGCACCCTGGTGGGTGTCGCGGCCGGCGCCGCGTTCGGCGTGGCCGGCGCCCTGGTGCAGGCGCTCACCCGCAACCCGCTGGCCGACCCGGGGATCCTCGGCGTCAACGCCGGCGCGGGGCTGGCGGTCACGGTGGGCGTCGCGCTGCTCGGCTCGGCCACCACCGGGCAGTACGTCTGGTTCGCCTTCGCCGGCGCGGCCGCTGCCACCGTGCTCGTGCACCTCGTCGGCGCCGGCGGCCGGGCCGCCGCCTCGCCGGTGACGCTGGTCCTCGCCGGGGTGGCGCTGGGAGCCGTGCTGGGCGGCGTCGCGACGTTCCTCACGCTCATCGACCCCGAGGTCTTCCGCGCCGTGCGCAGCTGGGGACTCGGTTCGGTGGCACGCACCGGCGTGACCGACCTCGTCGCCGTCGCGCCGTTCCTGCTGGCGGGGCTGCTCGTGGCGCTCGCGCTCACGGGCTCGCTGAACGCCCTGGCGCTCGGCGAGGAGAGCGCCACCTCCCTGGGGGCCCGCGTGGGCCTCACCCGGGTGCTGGTCGTTGTGGCGGTGACGCTGCTCGCCGGAGGCGGGACCGCTCTGACGGGCGGCCTGTCGTTCGTGGGGCTGATGGTCCCGCACGTCGTGCGCTGGTCCACCGGGCCCGACCAGCGCTGGGTGGTCGCCGGGTCGGCGCTGGCCGCGCCGGTGCTCGTGCTGCTCGCCGACGTGCTCGGCCGCGTGGTGGCCCGCCCCGGCGAGGTGCAGGTGGGCGTGCTCACCGCCGTCGTCGGCGCCCCGGTGCTCATCGCGCTCGCCCGGCGCAGGACGGCGAGCGCGCTGTGAGCCTGCGCCACCGCGGTCATCGAGCCGCGGGCGCCAGCGGCGGCCGCGCCAGCGTCGTCGTGCGCACCCGCTGGGCCTCCGGCCGCATCGACGTGCGCCTGGGGGCGGTGTCCGGGGCGCTGGGCGTGCTCGCCGTCGTCGTCGCCGTCCTGGCGCTCGGCGTGGGGGACTACCCGCTCGCCCCGGCCCGCGTGCTGGGCGCGCTGGCCGGGAGCGGCACCGGCTTCGAGCGGACCGTCGTGGTGGAGTGGCGACTGCCGGTGGCGCTGGCCGCCGTCGCCTTCGGCGCGCTGCTCGGCCTGGGCGGCGCCGTCTTCCAGTCGCTGACGCGCAACCCGCTCGGCTCGCCCGACGTCATCGGCTTCGACGCCGGCGCGTACACCGCCGTCGTCGTCACCGTGCTCGTGGTGGGCTCCACCGGCTACTGGGCCACGGCCGCCGCAGCGCTCGCCGGAGGACTGGCGACGGCGGGGGTGGTCTACCTCCTCGCCCACCGCGGCGGCCTCGCCGGGTTCCGCCTCGTGGTGGTGGGCATCGGCGTCTCGGCCGTGCTCGGCTCGGTCAACGGCTACCTCGTCACCCGCGCCGACGTCGAGGACGCCCTGACCGTCGGCTTCTGGGGCGCCGGCTCGCTGTCGCGCCTCACCTGGGCGTCCGTGCTGCCGGCGCTGGCGCTCGCGGCCTGCGTGGCGCTGGCCTGCGCAGCGCTGGTCCCGGCGATGCGGCGCCTGGAGCTGGGCGACGACGTGGCCGTGGCGCTCGGCACGCGCGTCGGACGGGCCCGGCTCGGCCTGCTCGTGGTGGGGGTCGCCTCCACGGCGCTGGTCACCGCCGCCGCCGGGCCGATCGGCTTCGTCGCACTGGCCGCACCGCAGGTGGCTCGCCGCCTCACCCGCTCGCCGGGCGTGAGCCCCCTGTCCGCCGCGGCCACCGGTGCCGCGCTGCTGTCCTGCGCGCACCTGGCCTCGCTGGGGACCGCCCAGGTCTTCCGCCCGGTGCCGGTGGGTCTCATCACCGTCTGCCTGGGGGGCACCTACATGATCGCGCTGCTGGTGCGCGAGACCCACCGCCGCGGCGGTGCGCTGTGGTGACCACCTCGCCGTCCCTGGACCCCGCGCCCTCACGCTCGGCTCCGGCGCACCCGGCCACCGGCACCCCCGTGCGTCTACCCGCTCCTGTGACGGCGTGAGCGCACCTCGGCGGCCAGGGCCGGGAGGAGCGTCCTGACGTCGGCGACGACCGCGACGTCAGCGACCTCGAAGATCGGGGCGTCCGGATCGGTGTTGACCGCCACCACCGTGGCCGAGGCGGCCATGCCGCCGCGGTGGTGCACGGCGCCCGAGACGCCCGCCCCGACGTACAGCCGCGGGCTGATGGTCACGCCCGTCTGCCCGACCTGGAGCGCGTGGGGTGCCCAGCCCTCGTCGGTGGCCACCCGGGTGGCCCCGACCGCACCGCCGAGCGCGTCGGCGAGGTCCTCCACACCGCTGAAGTCACCGCCGGTGCCGCGCCCTCCCACCACGACCACCTCGGCCTCGGCCAGGGACGGCCGCTCCGTGACAGGGCGTGCGGCCCGCACCAGCACCTGCACCGCCGATGCGGCCGCGGGCGCCTGGACGCGGTGCCGTCGCACCTCCGCCTCCCCGGTCCCAGGAGGCGTGGCCGGTGAGGCGGCTGCGGCGGCGTGGACGTCCAGCGCGACGACGGCGAGCGGGCTCGTCACCGCGCACCGCGTGCGCCACGACCCGGCCAGCACCGCCTTGCCGGCCACCACGAGGCCGTCCTCCACCACGACCGATGACGCTCCGACCACCACCCCCGAGCCCGTGAGGGCTGCCAGCTGCCCGGCGACCTCCCGGCCCTCGAAGGTCGACGGCACGAGCACCAGGCGCGCCGCGGCGTCGTCAGCCACGGCCCGCAGCGCGCAGCCCAGCGAGGCCGGGAGCTGCGGGTCGGCGCCGTCCACCTGCACGACGTGCTGGACCACGGGTCCCGTGGACGCCACCCAGGTGGCGACCTCCTCGTCGTGGCCGGGACCCACCCAGACGGCGTCGACGCTCCAGCCCTGCCGCCCGCCGAGCTCGTGGGCCAGGGCGAGCAGGGGGGCGGCGCTGCCGCGCCAGCGCGGGTCTCGGTGGTCGACCAGGACGACGACGGCGCCCACGCTCAGAACCCCCGCTCCACGAGGAGGTCCGCCAGCTCGGCGGCGACGTCACGGCCGTCCTGCCCGGCCACCAGCCGCACCTGGTCAGCCAGCTCGGGCCGCGGCTGCACGTCCAGCACGCGCGTGGTCGAGCCGGCGGCCCCAGCGGTCGAGGCGGCCAGGCCGAGGTCGGCCAGGCCGATCACGTCGACGGGTGTGCGGCGGGCGGCCAGCAGGCCCTTCAGGCTGGGGGAGCGAGGGCGGAACGCCTGGTCGGTCACGGAGACGACCGCCGGCAGCGGCGCCCGCAGCTCCTCGACGTGGTGGGCGGTGGTCCGCCGGACCGTCACCGCGCCTCCCGGGGAGCCGGGGGAGCCGGGCTCCACCTGCACGCGGTCGGCCAGGGTGAGCTGGGGCCAGCCCAGCAGCGCCGCGACGGCCGAGGGCACCAGCGAGCCGAGGCCGTCGAGGGCCGCCATGCCGGCCAGCACCAGGTCGACCGGGTGCTGGGCGTGCAGGTGATCGACGGCGGCGGCGACCACGCGGGCGGTCGCGACGGCGTCCGACCCGGCGACCGCCTCGTCGCTGACGTGCACCGCGTCGGTGGCGCCCATCGCCAGGGCGCGGCGCAGCGCGCCGACCGCCGCGGGAGGCCCCACCGTGAGCGCGGTGACGCGGTGCGTGCGAGTGGGACGAGCGCCGTCGCCGCTCTCGTCGTCGTCCTGTCCTGAGGAGGTCGGGGTGGCCTCGACGAGGTGCAGGGCCGCCTCGAGGCAGTCCTCGTCGAGCTCGTTCAGGGAGTCGTCGGGGCCGCCGCGCACCAGCCGGTGCTCGGCGGTGAACGAGCGGGCGGACTGGACGTCGGGGACGTGCTTGACCAGGGCGACCACGTGCACTGCCTCGTCCCCGCTCAGGCCGTGGGGCGCAGGCGGCGCTGCACCGGGTCGGTGTCGGTGCGCGAGCGGGCGACCATCTCCTCGCGGGGGACCACCTTGACGCGCTCGCGCCCCTCGGCCTCGCCGAGCCGGCGCTCGTGCCGGTCCAGCTCGCGCCAGCCGGCCCAGCCGAGCACCTCCACGCCCCGCTCAGCCAGCACGTCGAGGACGGCGTCGGGGTGGGGCTCGCTCGCCCTGTGGCCCTGGCAGCCCAGGGGCCCGTCGGCGACCTGCGCCGCCTGCGCCAGGTCGGCCACGAGGTTCCGCACCGTCTCGGCGGCGTCGGACTTGGTGTGGCCGATGAGGCCCACGGGCCCCCGCTTGACCCACCCGGTGCAGTACAGGCCCGGCAGGTGACGGCCGTCGGAGGCCAGCACCCGTCCCTGCGCGTTGGGGATGACGGCGGCCAGCTCGTCGAAGGGCACGCCCTGCACGGGGGAGCTGGCGTACCCGACGGCGCGGTAGACCGCCTGGACGTCCCAGTCGTGGAAGACGCCGGTGCCGCGCACGGTGCCGTCGCCGGTGAGCTCGGTGCGCTCCGTGCGCAGGCCGACCACGCGCCCGTCATCGCCCAGCACCTCGGCGGGTGCGTGGAGGAAGTGCAGGTGGATGCGCCGCGAGGCGGTTCCCGGCTCCTCCCTCATCGCCCAGTCGGTGAGGGTGCGCACCACCTGCCTGGTCTGGTTGCTCGCCTCGACCGCGGCCAGGGAGCCCTCGTCGAGGTCGAAGTCCTCGACGTCGACCACCACGTCGACGTCGGGCACGTGCCCGAGCTCGCGCAGCTCCAGCGGCGAGAACTTCGCCTGGGCGGGACCGCGGCGGGCGAAGACGTGGACGTCGGTGACGGGTGAGCGCTTGAGGCCGTCGTGGACGTTCGACGGGATCTCGGTCGGCAGCAGGTCGTCGGCGTGCTTGGCCAGCACCCGCGCGACGTCGAGGGCCACGTTGCCCGCCCCGATGACGGCCACCTGGCGGGCCTCCAGCGGCCACTCGCGGGGGACGTCGGGATGCCCGTCGTACCAGGACACGAAGTCTGCGGCGCCGAAGCAGCCGTCCAGCTCGACCCCGGGGACGTCGAGGCGGGCGTCGCGCACGGCTCCCGTGGAGAAGACCACCGCGTCGTACAGCCGCCGCAGGTCGGCCAGGGACAGGTCGGTACCGACGTCCACGCCGCTGAGCAGCCGGACGTCACCGCGGTCGAGGATGCGCTCCAGGGCCACGACGATCTGCTTGATGCGCGGGTGGTCGGGCGCCACGCCGTAGCGGACCAGCCCGAAGGGTGCGGGGAGGCGCTCGAGCAGGTCGATGCTCACGCCGTCGAGCTCCGTGGCGGACAGGTCGGCGCGGGAGAGGACGTCAGCGGCGTAGATGCCGGCCGGGCCGGCGCCGACGACGGCGACGCGCAGAGGGCGCTGCGGGGTGGTCACGAGCCTGGGGTCCTTCCGTCGAGCACGGTTCGTGCTGTGAGGTAAGCCTAACCTCATCTGTGATGGATGGTCAGGTGGAGCTCCCAGGCGGTCCCCCCTGGGTCGTAGGCCGCGCCCGGGCAGGTCCAGACCCCAGCAGGAAGCGGCGCAGTCCCGACCTGCGGCAGGTTCGGGTACGGAGGAATGAGCCTCTCCTGGACGGTGCCCGGGCGGGCGCGCCGACGGCGCGGCCCCCCGGGCACCGCTCACTCCGCACGCACTGCTCCCACCGCCCACCGCCGCGCGGCTAGCGTCCGACCATGAAGATCGTGGTTCCGGGCGGCACCGGCCAGGTCGGAGGGCTGCTGCGCCGGGCGCTCGCGGCGCGCGGCCACGACGTCGTCGTCCTGAGCCGGCGCCCCGAGGTGCTCGAACAGGGCGTCCGGCACGTGCGCTGGGACGGGCGCACCCTCGGTGCCTGGGCGGCCGAGCTGGACGGCGCCGACGCCGTCGTCAACCTCGCCGGGCGCACCGTGAGCTGCCGGTACACCGACACCAACCTGCGCCAGATGATGGACTCCCGCGTCGACTCCACCCGCGTGGTCGGCCAGGCGATCGCTGCTGCGACGCAGCCGCCGCGGGTCTGGCTGCAGATGAGCACCGCCACCATCTACGCCGACGCCCGCACCCGCCCCCACGGACCCGCGCACGACGAGGCCACCGGCGAGATCGGCGGTGACGAGCCCGACGTGCCGCTGTACTGGGAGTACAGCGTGCGGATCGCCCGCAGGTGGGAGGCCGCCCAGCTCGATGCAGCGACCCCCGGAACGCGGAAGGTCCAGCTGCGCACGGCGATGGTCATGACACCCGACCGCGGCGGCATCTTCGACCACCTGTCGTGGATGGCCAGGCTCGGTCTCGGCGGCCCCGTGGACGGCGGTGGGCAGCACGTCTCCTGGATCCACGGCGACGACTTCGTCCGGGCGGTCGAGCTGCTGCTCGACCGCGATGACGTCGAGGGCCCGGTCAACCTCGCCGCTCCCGAACCGCTGCCGCAGCGGCGGTTCATGCGCGTGCTGCGGCGTGCCTGGGGACAGCCGTTGGGCCTGCCGGCCACCAGGCTCACGGCGGAGGTCGGCGCCCTGGTGCTGCGCACCGACACCGAGCTGCTCCTCAAGAGCCGCCGCGTGGTGCCGGGACGGCTGCTGGACGCAGGGTTCGCCTTCGAGCACCCGACGTGGCAGGCCGCGGCCCGCGACCTCGTCGCGAAGCGCCGCGCCTCAGCGTCCAGCTGAGGTGAGGTCGCGGCGGTAGCGCACCTCCGCGAGCTCCGCCCCACCGATCTCCTCGGTCTTGCGAGAGCCCGGTGCGGTGTCGAGCACCCAGCCCTGCCGCTCGTAGAACTGGCGTGCCCGGGTGTTGCCCTCCAGCACCCACAGCGTCGCGGCCTCGAACCCGCGCTCGGCGACTCGCCGCAGCACCCCGCGGTGCGCGGCGAACCCGGCGCCGGCGCCCCACGCGTCGGGGTCGGCGTAGAGGGCGTACACCTCGCCGGTGCCCTCGGCCGCGTCCTCGTCACGGCTGGGCCCGCAGCTGCAGAACGCGAGCACCCGGCCCTCGCCGTCCACGGCGACCGTCACGTCAGCACCGTCGTCGAGCCACCCGGCCCACGTCGTCGTCCTGCGCTCCAGCGCCCCGGGAGCCGACAGCTCCGCCAGGAACGACCCGGGCAGCAGCTCCCGGTAGCCGACCTGCCAGCCCAGCACGTGCACGCGGGCGATGCCCGCGGCGTCGTCGACGGTGGCGGGTCGGGTCGCGAGGTCGGGGTGGGCCACCTCGGCACGGTAGCGATCACGGCCCCGCCCTGCCGGCGCGGATCCGGACCGGTCCGCCGACGACGTCGCGATGTCCCACGACGTGGAGGAGCACCTCGCCGCGCTCGTCGACGCCGCCCGGCGCTCGCCCGGTACTGCGAGGGGGTGTGGCTGTCCGAGGCCGACGCCGGCCGACGCCTCGTCGCCGCCGGCTCCGACCCGACCGGGGTGGTCGTGCAGTCCACCACCGCATCCTCCGGCGGGGTGCCGCCGTCCGGCCGAACAGCCCGGGCGTTCCAGCGACGGGTCCTCGAGGAGGCCGCTGCACGAGGTGAGGACCGCGCCCGTCCCGGGCAGACCAGGAGCACCCCGCCGAGGCTGGGCCCGTGCTCGACGGCTGCACCGCGAGGGGCGCTGCGTCGCTGGGGGAGCCCACCCCCGTTGCCGCAGGCACCGCAGCTCATCCGACACCGGAGCGGGTCATCAGCGGTGAGGTGAGGTGGGCCTGGAGGTCCGCGCTGGTGAGCGGGACCGTGCTCCACACCGCGGTCGCGGTGCCGAGCACCTCGTCCACGACCAACCGCACGCGGTGCGGACTGCTGATGACGAACAGGTCGGCGACCCAGGTCCGGTGCTGCCACGCTCCGGCCGCGACGACCGGTCGCCCCCGCGGGCTGCTCTCCCGCCACGTGCCGTGCCCCACCAGCAGGCTGATCGACCGCCCGAGCTGCACCCGCCACCCGTCGCCGGTGGCGATCAGCGCCACCGGTGTCTCGCGGGGGAGGGCCGAGACCTCCGGGGAGGCGTCGACCACCGCGGAGACCACCTCTCCCGCAGGCCCCGCGCCTTCGACGAAGGGAAAGGTCAGCCGGGCCGTCCTCGTGCGCAGCGCCACCTCGTCGTCGGCGTCCCCAGGACCCGCGGGACCGTCGAGCCGCGGCAGCAGGCAGTCGTGCACCGCACCGGGCGCTGCCCCGTGCGGACCGTCACCAGCGGTGAGCACGACGACGAGGTCGTGCTCCGGATGGACCATGCACAGCTGCTCGTAGGCGCCGTAGCCGCGGAAGCCGTCGCGCGACATCCAGAACTGGTAGCCGTACCCGCAGCCGTCGTCGACAGCCAGCGGCTCGTCGACCGACTGCTCGGTGGTCACGTGGGCCGTCGTCGCGGCGCGCACCCACTCCGCGGCCACCAGCTGCTCCCCCTTCCACCGACCCTCGCGGAGCAGCAGCTCGCCGAACGCAGCGACGGCCTCCGTCGTGAGGTGCAGACCGTGGAAGCCGAAGACGTCTCCGCTGCCCAGGCGGTCCCACTCCGCGTGCTCGACGCCCATCGGGCCGAAGAGGCGCTCGCGGAGCAGGTCGTCGACCGTGCGGCCCGTCACCCGCTCCACGATCCGTGCGAGCACGTAGGTGGTGGCGTTGTCGTACACGTGACGAGAGCCGGGCTCGTCGCTGAACGGGACGCTGAGGAAGCCCCGGGTGAGGTCGGTGGGGGCGAGGGCCCAGGCGTCCTCGAGGCTGTCGGTCGCGTGGCCGGCCGTCATCGTCAGCAGGTGGCGCACCGTCAGCAGCTGCGCCTGCGGCGCCACGTCGGAGGGCACGCGCTCGGGCAGCAGGTCCACCACCCGGTCGTCCAGGGCGAGCAGCCCGTCCTGCACGGCGAGACCCACGGCGGTCGAGGTGAACGACTTGGTGAGCGAGTACAGGAGGTGGGGCCGCTCAGGGGTGTAGGGAGCCCACCAGCCCTCCGCGACCACCTGCCCCCGCCGCACCACCATGAGCGAGTGGCACTCCACGCCGAGCTCGGCGAGCCTGTCGAGGAGGACCAGGACCGCCCCGGCGGGTACGCCCACCGCTGCAGGGCTGGTCCGGGGGAGCAGGGCGGGCTCGGACGGCACCCTGGTGACGCTAGGGGCCCGGCGCCCGAGCGGCACCAGGTCTCCGCTGGCCGCGGCGGGCGGAGGACGGGGGTGATCGGTCAGCGCCCCAGGTGCGGGACCACAGGGCCGTCGGGTCGGAGCTCGGGCGCGACCCAGCCGCGCGGGCGGTGGCTCCGGGGCTTCCGGGAGACCTGGGAGTGCACGTGGTCCTCAGCCGGCCAGCCGCTGCCCGTCATGCGGTCGATCTTCTCAGCGACTCACCGCTTGAAGTCGGTCTCGGGCTCCGTCCCGTTGAGGAGGTAGGCGCCGATGGCGGCCTTCCGGAAGATGGCGGGGTTGTGGGACGCGATGGTCCGGGCGTTGCGCCAGTGCCGGTCGAGGGCCTTCTCCGAGAGCACCGCCGAGGCGCCGCCCACCTCGAACAGCGCCGTGGTCGCGGCGAGCACGTCCTCGACGGCCACCTGCTGCGCCTCGAACTGGCGGACCTGCAGGCGCACGTAGTCGGCGTCGCGCTCGGCCTCGCTGGCGTGCTGGCGGGCGCGGGTCGCCTCCAGGTCCCGCGCGACGTCGGCCACCAGCGCCTTCACGGCCGCCACGCGGCTCGACAGCTGGCCGATGACCGTGTGGACGCGCACGTCGTCGCGGGGCAGGTGCTCCCCGGGCACGCCGAACGAGCGGGTGCGCGACCGCACGAAGCCGACGGCGTCGCGCAGCACCGCCACGCCGATGCCGGCCATCGCCGCCTGCAGCAGCAGGTGGAGCACCACGCGGAAGTCGACCGTGTACCAGTCGGGCTCGGCCCGGACCCGGTAGACGTGCTCCTCGCCCAGCACGACGTCGTCGAAGGTGGTGGTGCCGCTCGCCGTGAGCCTCTGGCCGAAGCCGGTCCAGTCGTCCAGCACCTCCACGCCCGCGGCGGCGGTGGGGACGACGACGCCCCGCCGCTCACCGTGCTCGTCCAGCGCTCCGCTCCACGTGAAGTCCGCGTAGAGGGTGCCCGTCGTGTAGAACTTGCGGCCGCTCAGGCGCCAGCTCTCGCCGTCGCGCCGCAGCGTCGCCGTCGTCGTGGTGGCGGGGCCGAGCTCGGCCTGCGCGTTGGCGAAGACCTCACCGGCCGCCGCCCGCCGCAGCCAGGCGCGGTCGCGGTCGGTGCCGCCCACGAGGAACCGCTCCACCAGGCCGACGTGCCCGCGCAGCGCCTGGGTGGCGTTGGGGTCGGCGGCGGACAGCTCCACCAGCAGCTCGAAGAGCTCCGGCAGCGTCGCGCCGTGCCCGCCCAGCTCGACGGGCACCCGAAGGGCGGTGAAACCCGCGGCCACCAGGCCCTCCACCTCCTCGTGGAGCAGGCGCCGGTCGCGCTCGCGCTCCACCGCGCCCCGCGCCACCACCGCGATCTGCTCGCGGACCGCGGCCACCACCTCCGGCGACGCGCTCACCGGCCCGCTCCCGCGGTGGCACCGCTGAAGGCGCCCCGCCAGCGACGTCCCGGGTGGGTGGGCGGCAGCTGGTCGTGGCCGAAGAGCTTGTGTCGGAGGGTGCCGGGCGCGTACTCGCGCTGCGCGAGCCCCCGCTCCTGGAGCACCGGGACCACGTGGTCGACGAACTCCTCGAAGCTGCCCGGCAGCACCCAGTTCATGACGTTGATGCCGTCGATGCCGGCCTCCTGCCACTCGGCCAGCCGGTCGGCGATCTGCTCAGGGGTCCCCACGATGCGCCCGCGCAGCTTCGCCGCCAGCGTGGCCAGGTCGCGCACCTTCGGGTCGGGGTCGGGGGAGAGCTCCCGCATCCACCGCAGGTGGCTGACGTTGGTGTTCGTGGACAGCCGCGACAGCGGCAGGTCAGGGTCGAGCGGCTGGCCCGTCTCCGGGTCGAACGCGAGGTTGCTGTGCAGGAGGAAGCCGTCGCTGGAGAGGTAGTCGTCCAGCTCGGCCTCACGACGACGGGCGTCGGCCTCGGTCTGGCCCACCACGAACGACTGCCCCAGCAGGAAGGTCAGGCCGCGAGGGTCCCGTCCGGCAGCGGCAGCGGCAGCCCGCGTCTCCGCGACGAGCGCCCGGGTCTTGTCCAGCCCCGAGGTGAGGACGAACTGCCCCTCGGCGTGCCGCGCGGCGAACGCCTTGCCCGCAGGCGACGACCCCGCCTGGAAGATGACGGGCGTGCGCTGCGGTGACGGCGCGGTCAGGTGCGGACCCGCCACGCGGTAGCGCTGGCCGACGTGGTCGATCCTGTGGATGCGGTCCGCGTCCGCGTACCGGGCGTCGACGGCGTGGCCCAGGGCCTTGTCGGCGAGCAGCGCGTCGTCGTCCCACGATCCCTCCCACAGCTTGTAGACCACCTCGAGGTACTCCTCGGCCCAGCGGTAGCGCTCGTCGTGCTCCTCCAGGCCGTCGGCGCCGAAGTTGCGGGCCGCGCTGTCCTGCGCGCTCGTCACGACGTTCCAGCCGACGCGCCCGCCGGAGAGGTGGTCGAGGGTGGAGACGCGGCGGGCGAACTCGAACGGGTGCGCCTGCAGCACCGAGGAGGTGAAGACGAGCCCCAGGTGCTCGGTGACCGCGGCCAGCGCCCCGAGCAGCACCGAGGGGTCTCCGTTGGGGAACTGCAGCCCCTCGCGGGCGTTGACGGCGTAGCCGCCGCGCGCCGGCCCGTACAGGCCGAGCACGTCGGCGAAGAAGACCGCGTCGAAGCGCCCCCGCTCCAGCGTGCGCGCCAGGTCGGTCCACAGCCGCAGCGACGTGAACTCGTGCTGGCGCGCCTCCGGGTGCCGCCACAGCCCGTGCTGGATGTGGCTGTTCGTGTTCATCACGAAGGCGAACAGCTTCAGCCGGCGCGGCTCGCCCTCGAGGTCGAGCGCGGTGTCGTCACCGGGCGAGGCGGGGCTCATCGGGGTGCTCCTGAGGCGGCGGGGGCGGGGCTGGCAGCGGCCGTGGAGCCGCTCGCGGAGGCGAGGAGCCGGTGGCCCGGCACCGCGGCGAGCAGCTCGCGGGCGTACTCGGTCTGCGGCGCCGAGAAGAGCTGGGCAGCGGGGCCCTGCTCCACCACGCGGCCGCCCTTCATGACCACCACGTGCTGCGCGAGCAGGCGCACGGTGGCGAGGTCGTGGGAGATGAACAGGTAGGAGACGCCGTGGTCGGCCTGGATCGTCCGCAGCAGGCCGAGCACCCGCTCCTGGGTGATGACGTCGAGGGCGCTGAGCGCCTCGTCGAGCACCACGAGCGAGCTGCGCGGCGCGAGCGCTCGGGCGATGGCCACGCGCTGGCGCTGCCCGCCGGACAGGGCCGCCGGCAGCCGGTCGGCCACCTCCGGTGGCAGGCCGACGGCGTCGAGGAGCTCCTCGACGCGCTGGCGCCGCTGCGCCGCGCCACCCGGCCCCAGGGCGGCCAGGGGCTCACCGATGGTGCGGGCGACGGTCCACCGAGGGTCGAGCGAGGAGTCGGGGTTCTGGTGCACCAGCTGCGCCGAGCGCCACAGCGCCTTGCGGGCGCGCCCTGACGCGGTCGAGACGTCCACGCCGTCGACCAGCACCTGGCCGGCGTCGGCGTCGAGCAGGCGCAGCACCGCCCTGGCGGTGGTCGACTTGCCCGAGCCCGACTCGCCGACCAGCGCGACGGTCTGGCCGCGGGGCACGGTGAAGCTGACGTCGTCCACGGCGACCACCTCGCCGCGCCCCCGCGCCGCGGGGAAGGTGTGGCGCAGGCCCCGGACGTCCAGCACGGGAGCCGCTGAGGTCGCACCGCCGCTGTCGTCGGGGGCCTCGTGGCGCTGGGCGGGGACGGCGACCAGCGTCGAGCGGGCGTGCTCGAGCAGCTGCCCGGTGTACCCGCTCGCCGCGCCTGGCCGCACGGCGTCGTCGACGCGCACGTCGTCCACCAGGCGTCCGCGCTGCAGCACCAGCGCGCGGCTCGCGTGGTCGGCGGCGAGGGCGATGTCGTGGGTGACGAACAGCACGCTGGAGGAGTGCTCGCGCACCAGCCTGTCGAACACCCGCAGCACCTGGCGCTGCACCGTGACGTCGAGGGCCGAGGTCGGCTCGTCGGCCACCACGAGCGACGGCTCCAGGCCGAACGCCATCGCGATGAGGATCCGCTGCTTGAGGCCGCCCGACAGCTCGTGCGGGTACTGCGAGAGCCGCTCCGCCGCGCGCGGCACCTCCGCCACCTCCAGCAGCTCGATGCACCGGCGGCGGCGCTCGGCCCGGCCGAGCCGCTCGCCGCGCACCGCGAGGACCTCCGCCACCTGCGCGCCGATGGTCAGCACCGGCGTCAGCGAGGCCCCGGGGTCCTGCGGGACCAGGCCGACGGCGCGACCCCGCAGCCGGCTCCACGCGCGCTCGCGCTTCCCGGCCACGTCCTGGCCACCCAGGAGCACGCGGCCCCCGGTGATCCGCGCCGAGGGCGGGAGCAGGCCGGTGACGGCGCTGGCGATGGTCGACTTGCCCGACCCGGACTCGCCCACCAGCGCGACGATCTCGCCGGGTGCCACCTCGAAGCTCACGTCGTCGAGGGCACGGACGGTGCTGCGGCGGCCGGCGTAGTCGAGCTGCACGTGCTGCAGCTGCAGCACGGGGGTCTGGGGGCTCGGGTGAGCGCTGCTGTCAGGCACGGGTGGACCTCGCGGAGGACCGGCCGAGCACGCCGAGCGCGACGACGACGAGCAGGACGAACAGGCCGGGCAGCGAGGTCATCCACCACGCCACGGCGAGGTACTGGCGACCCTCGGCCACGATGAGGCCCCACTCCGGCGTCGGTGGCGGTGTGCCGAACCCGAGGAACCCCAGCGAGCTGACCGCCAGGACGGCGGCGCCGAAGTCGACGACGGCGAGGGCCAGCACCGGACCGCGCACGGCGGGCAGCAGGTGCCCGGTGAGCTGCCGCCAGTACCCGGCGCCGGCGAGGGTGCTGGCCTCCATGAAGTCCAGCGCCCGCACGCGCAGGGCCTCTGCGCGCACGAGGCGCGCGAAGAGGACGACGGAGCCGATGCCCACGCCGACCCCGATGGACAGCGGCCCGGCGCCGTAGGCGGCCACCACGAAGAGGGCGACCATGATCGACGGCAGGGCGATGAGCGCGTCCACCAGGCGCATGCCCACGGCGTCGGCCAGCGGCCCGAGCGTGGAGGAGGCGAGACCGAGCAGCGTCCCCAGGACGGCACCGACGAGCACGGCCAGCCCGGCGGTGAGCGCGGTCTGCCGCGTGCCCCAGATGACGCGGGCCAGCACGTCGCGGCCGAGGTGGTCGGTGCCGAACCAGTGCGAGGGACCGGGCGGGGCGAAGGTGGCCGAGGCGTCGCCGGTGATGGGGTCGTAGCTGGTGAAGGCCCCCGGTGCGGCGAGCCAGGCCAGCACGAGCAGCACCAGCAGGCCCGATGCCGCGGTGGCCGGGCTCACGGGCAGCCCCCGGGGCCGGCCTCGCGTCGTCGTCGTCCTCGGCCCACCGGGGCGGTCGGGGGCGAGGAGGGTCTGCTCAGGAGGCAAGGCGCGGGGCACCCTTCGCGGAGGCGCCGCGGGCGGCGCGCGGGTCGATGACGGGGGCCAGCAGGTCCAGGACCAGGGCGGTGAGGACGACGACGGCGGTGGTCAGCAGCACGAGCCCCTGCACCAGCGTCACGTCCTGCGCGACCACGGCCTTGAGGAGCACCGAGCCCAGGCCGGGGCGCCCGAAGACGGTCTCGGTGATGACGGACCCGGCCACGAGCACGCCCAGGGTGGTGCCGATGACGGCGACCGCCCCCGGCAGCGAGGTCCGCAGCACGTGCGCCCAGAACACCCGGGAGGGCCGCAGTCCCTTGGCCTTCGCCGTGCGCACGAACGGCTGCTCGCCGGCCTCCTCCACGCTGACCAGCAGGACCTGGGCGATCGGCGCGGAGACCGGCACCGCCAGCACGAGGGCGGGGATGAGCAGCGAGACGAGGGAGCCGTCCGGGAACAGCGGCAGGATCCCCAGCTGGAAGGAGAAGACCTGCAGCACCACGATCCCCAGCCAGAACACCGGCACGGCGCTGAACAGCGACGGGGTGGACCGGACGAACCGGCTGAGCCGCGGCGCGTCGGCCAGGTGGACGGCGGCGCTGACGGCCACCGCGATGACCACGCTGAGCACGAGCCCGGTGGAGGCGAGCGCCACCGTGCTGCCCACGACGTCGCCGATGCGCTCCAGCACCGGCTGCCCCGTGGACAGCGAGAAGCCCACGTCTCCCCGCAGCAGGTGCAGCAGCTGGGAGCCGTACTGGACGTACCAGGGCCGGTCGTAGCCGTAGAAGGCGTTGACCTGCGCGATGAGCGCGGGGTCACCGCCGGCGTCGGAGGCCAGGAAGATGGTCACCGGGTCCGACGGCAGCGCCTGCACCGCCAGGAACACGAGCGTGTACGTCACCCACAGGACGAGCAGCGCCTGCCCGACCCTGCCGGCGACGTAGCGGGCGGTGCCGCTCACGCGTCCTTCCACGCTTCCTGCAGCAGCGGCGCGGTGCCGCCGTCGAAGGTGATGTGGACGCCCTTGCCGACGGCGTGGACCTGCACCTCGTCCCACAGCGGGATGAGCAGGTTGGTGCCGAGGACCAGCCGCTCCTGCACCGCGGTCAGCGCGGCGTCGCGGGAGGCGTCGTCGGTGGCGGCCCGCTCCTGGCCGAACAGCTCGTTGAGCTGGGCGTCGGAGACGTAGGTGTTGGTGTTGCCCTCGGCGCTGAACAGCGGGGCGAGGCCACCCAGGTAGAACTGCCGCGACCCGACGATCGGGTAGGTCTTGTCACCCAGCGCGGTGGTGAAGATCGCGCTGTCGCCGGCGTTGTTCTTCAGCTCCACACCGATCTTGCGCCACTCCGACTCGATGAACTCGAAGGCCGGCTTGATGACCACGCTGCGGGAGCTGGCCGCCACGGCGACGCTGAGCCGCTGCCCGTCCTTGACGCGCACGCCGTCGGAGCCGGGCACCCAGCCGGCGTCGTCGAGGAGCTTCTTCGCGCCGGCGGCGTCGTAGGCGATCTGGTCGGACAGGTCGGTGAACCCGGGCGCCGAGCGGTTCAGCACCGAGCCGGACAGCGGGTAGCTCTCGCTGAGCACGGTCTTCTTGAGGGCCTCCCTGTCGAACCCGATCTGCAGCGCCCGGCGGACGGCCTGGTCGCTGACCACGGGCGCCCCACCGCGGAAGGCCGCCCAGTTCGCGGTGAGCTCGGGCGCCTCGGCCACCACCAGGGCGATGCCCGACTGCTTCGCGAGCGCCTCGTCCGTCGGCTGCACCCCGCGGGCGACGTCGGCCTGCTGGGAGCTGACGGCCCCCACGCGCAGCCCCACCTCGGGGATCGCGCGGAAGACCACCTCGTCGAGGTGGGCGGGACCCTGGTTGGTGGAGACCGACGACGGCCAGGCGTAGTCGGCGCGCTTGCTGAAGCGCAGCTCCTGGTCGGGCACCTGGGAGGCGAAGACGAAGGGGCCGGAGCCGACGACGTTCTCGATCTTCGCCTGGCCCGCGTAGTCGAGCGCGAGGGTCTTCAGCGCCACGAGGCTGCTGGTGGCCGCGGCGGTGGCCTTGAGGAAGTCGGCGTTGGGCTGCGAGAGCCTGACCAGCACCTGGTCAGCGCCCACCACCTCGGAGCTGGCGTAGCCGATGAAGTCGCGGTTCTTGATGATGTTGCGCGCGGGGTCGCCCAGGCCGAGCTGGTCGAGGTTGGCCTTGACCGCCGCCGCGTCCAGCGGGGTCCCGTCGGAGAACGTCACCCCGGGCCTGATGGTGAAGGTGAACTCGGTGTTGTCGGGGCTGACCGCCCACTGCGAGGCGATCCACGGCACGACCTTCCCGGTGGCCGGGTCGAAGGCGGTGAGCCGGTCGGCGATGTTCCGGTACACGTTGGCCTGCGTGTAGTTGAAGGCGCGCTGCGTCTGGAAGTCGGTCTGCAGCTCGATGTCGGCGAAGACGAGGGAGCCGCCCTCCACGGGAGCGCCGGACGTCGCCCCGGCGCCGGACGTCTGAGCGCTGCCAGACCCGCTGGAGCATCCCGGCAGGGCGAGCGCGGCCACGGTCAGACCACCCACGCCGAGGACGAAGCGGCGGCGGCTGAGGGGGTGGGCGGGGCTCAGGGGGGACATGGCGCGGGGGACCTCTTCCGGGCGTCGTGGGCGCCGGCGCCCGTGACGTCGGGTCCACCGGCAGCCGTCTCCAGCTGCGAGCGGAACAGGTGTCGACGCAGGTCGCCCCCGAGGAGGGCGGCGGCGTCGTGCTCGTGGACCGCTCTTGCCGAGCGGGTGCTCGGCCGGGTCGTCACCTGGAGCACCCCGCCGCGGAGGAGGGTTGCTGGACAGCCAGCCAGGGCTTCAAGGCTGTCACTCGTGACCTGGCCCGAGAAGTTACCGGTGGGTCAAGAGACGGTCAACCCGCCCCGCCGAGACCCGCCGTTGACGATCTGCAGGGGTGCTCCTACAGTCCTGCCCCGGTCACGAGCGGCAGCCTCGGGCCCTGGCCGGCTGCCCAGCAACCCTCCTCCGCGTGGGGTGCTCCAGGTGAAGACCCGGCCGCGCGGAGCGCGCGGCAAGAGCGGACCCCCGAGGAGACGTCGTGGCGCACGCCCCCGCCCCCGCCCCCGTCCACGGAGCTCCGGAGGCGGCAGCGCTGCACCGGGGCCTGACGACCCGCCACCTGGTGATGATCGCCCTCGGCGGCGTCATCGGGTCGGGCCTGTTCATCTCGTCCGGCTACACGATCTACCAGGCCGGGCCCCTGGGCGCCGTCATCGCCTACGTGGTCGGCGCCCTGGTGGCGTGGCAGCTCATGACCTGCCTCGGCGAGCTGGCCGTGCAGATGCCGGAGTCGGGCGGGTTCCACGTGTACGCCCACCGCATCCTCGGGGCCGGCACGGGCTTCACGACGGCGTGGCTGTACTGGCTGTGCTGGGTGGCCGCCATCGGCTCCGAGCTCACCGCATCCGGCCTGCTCATGCAGCGGTGGTTCCCCGGGGTGCCGGTCTGGGTGTGGTGCGCGGTGTTCGCGGCGCTGCTCCTGGCGGTCAACCTCGCGCCGGTGCGCCTGTACGGAGACACCGAGAGCCTGCTCGCGGGCGTGAAGGTCACCGCCGTCGTCGTCTTCGTCGTGGTGGGTGCGCTCGCGATCGTCGGGGTCAGCGCCTCGGACGCGCCCGCGCCGCTGCTGTCGAACTTCGTCACGCCCGACGGGCTGCTGCCGGCCGGTGTCGGGGGAGTGCTGGTCGCCGTCCTGGCGGTGTTCTACGCCTTCTCCGGCACCGAGCTCATCGCCATCGCCGCGGGCGAGACCGACGACCCCGCGCGCGTGGTCCCCAAGGCCGTCCGCACCACGATGGTCCGGCTGGTGGTCTTCTTCGTCGGAGCGATCGTCGTCATGGCCGCGCTGGTGCCCTACGACCAGCTCGGCAGCGCCGACGAGTCCGTGGAGACCAGCCCGTTCGTCACCGTCTTCGCGGCCTCCGGCATCCCGTACGCGGCCGACGTCATCGCCGTCGTCATCATCACCGCGCTCATGTCCGCCGGGGTGTCGGGGCTGTACGCCTGCTCCCGCCTCCTGCGCTCCCTGGCGCTCACCGGAGACCTGCCGGCCGCGTTCGCCCGCACCGACCGGCGGAACATCCCCGTGCTCGCCGTGGTGGTGAGCCTCGCCGGCGGCCTGGTGTCGCTGGTCAGCTCGTACGTCGCCCCCGGCACCGTCTACGTGGTGCTCGTGTCGATCGCCGGGTTCGCCGTGGTCGCGGTGTGGGCCGTCATCGCGCTGGCCCACCTCGTGCAGCGCCGCCGCCTGCAGGCCGCCGGCACCGACCCGGCCTCGCTGCCGTACCGCTCGCGGTGGTTCCCCTTCGCCCCCCTGTTCGTGCTGGTGGCGTGCGCCGTGTCGGTGGTGGCGTCGCTGTTCGACGGCTCCCAGCGCCTCGCCACCGTCATCGGCGTGGTCTTCACCGCCGCCTGCTACCTGGTGCACCGGCTGCGGCGCGGCGCCCGCGCCTCCGAGAGGACCTCCGCATGAGCGCTCCCCGCCCCCTGGTCGTCGCCCTCTACGAGCAGGCCAGCGTCGGCTGCGGGGGCGCCCCCGGCCTGTGGACGCACCCCACCGACGACCGCGTCGGCGTCAACAGCCTCGACAGGTGGCGCCACGTCGCCACCACCGCCCAGCAGGCCGGTCTGCACGCGCTGTTCCTCGCCGACGTGCTCGGCCTCTACGACGTCTACGAGGGGTCGCTGGACGCCGCCATCGGCGAGGCCGTCGAGGCCCCCGCCAACGACCCCTTCGCCTACGTGCCCGCGCTCGCCGAGGTGGCGCGCGACCTCGCCTTCGTGGTGACCGCCTCCACCACCTACGAGCACCCGTTCTCCCTGGCCCGGCGCTTCGCCACGCTCGACCACCTCACCGGTGGCCGCATCGGCTGGAACGTCGTCACCAGCTACCTGGAGAGCGCCGCCCGCAGCTTCGGCCTGGAGGCCCAGCTCGCCCACGCCGACCGGTACGGCCGCGCCGACGAGTTCCTCCACGTCACCCACCAGCTGTGGGAGACCTCCTGGGACGACGACGCCGTGGTCGCCGACAAGGCCGGCGCCACCTGGGCCCGGCCGGGCTCCGTGCGAGCGGTCCACCACGACGGCGAGCACTTCCGCGTGCACGGCCCTGCCCTCACCTCACCGTCCCCCCAGCGCACCCCGGTGCTCTTCCAGGCCGGCTGGTCGCCGCGCGGCCGGGAGTTCGGCGCCCGCCACGGCGAGGTGCTGCTGCTGCCGGTGGCCGACCCCGTGAAGATCCGCGGCGGCCTCGACGACGTCCGCGGCCGCGCCGCGGCGCTCGGCCGCGACCCGGGCGACCTGCGGGCCCTGGCCCTGGCCCGCGTGGTGGTCGGGCGCACCGAGGCGGAGGCGCAGGCCAAGCACGAAGACCTGCAGAGCACCTACCGCCTGCGCGCCCAGCTGGTCTCCTACTCCGGCGACACCGGCATCGACCTCTCCCGCTACGCCGACGACGAGCCGCTCAGCACGGTCACCAACGGCCTGTCCAGCTACGTGCTCAAGGCAGGGCCCGGGTCCCCGCCGCTGACCGCCGGCGAGGTCCGCCAGCGCTTCTCCTCGGTGGCGCGCGGCGGCGACCTCTTCTTCGTCGGCACCCCCGACCAGGTCGCCGACGCCATGGGCGAGCACGCGGCCGCCGCCGGGCTCGACGGCCTTATCCTCAACCCGCTGCTCAGCCCCGGGACCCTGGAGGACTTCGCCGAGCTCGCCGTGCCCGCCCTCACCGCGCGGGGCCTGTACGACCCGGCCGTGAAGACCGGCACCCTGCGCTCGCGGGTGCGCGGCGACGGCCGCGACCGCCTGCACCCCAGCTACCCGGCGCTCCAGCCCCGCTGAGGCAGCCGGTCCCGTCCTCCGGTAGGAGGATGGGGGTGCTGCGCACGGGAGCGTCCGCACGGCGGGGCTCCCCGTCCACGTGGGTGAGGAGGCGTGTGTGTCCTACGACGTCCTGCTGTTCCTGCCGCCCGACGAGCCGCACCTGTGGCCGGGCGCGGTCGAGGGCCAGCTCGTGGCCCTCGAGGAGCGACCGGCGGAGCCCGGTCTCGTCCTCGACGACTGCATCGAGCGGATCGCCGCGCTGCTCCCGGAGTCGGCCTGGACGGGACCACCGCGCGCCGAGACCACCGAGACGGCCGCCCTGCTGGAGCTCACCCCCGACGCCGCCCCCGCCGTCAGGGACCTCGTGCTGGAGCTGGCCCCGAGCCTGCGCCCCTTCGTCGCCTACGACCTGCAGGTGGAGGACTTCCTCGTCCCCTGACCGTTCGGTGCGTGCTCCTCGTCCGACGCCAGACCCAGCGTCAGGCGCGGGACCAGAACGAGGTCGGGTCGGCCGTCGGCCGGAAGCCGGCTGAGCTGACCGCGTCGGCGACCTCGCGCCAGCGCACGGCCAGGTCCTCGGGGCGGTGGGCGTCGCTGCCGAAGGAGACCGCCTGGCCGCCCACCTCGTGCCACCACCGCACGACCTGCACCTCCATCGGCCGTCGGGTGTTGACCTCCAGCGCTCGTCCGGAGCTCGCCAGCACGGAGAGCACGTGGCGGACGCGCTCCTCGAGGTCGTCCCAGGGCAGCGGGCCGGCCCCGGCCGGCCAGTACCGCAGCGGGTAGTCGAGGTGCCCGAGCACCTCGAACGGCGCGTCGCTGGCCGCCATGACGGCGGCCTCGTCGAGGTAGGCGTGCACCGTGCCCAGCAGGCCGCGCTGCGCGAGCGCACCGCGCAGCTCGACCACCTCACCGGGGTGCCGCAGGTCCTGCAGCGCGTGCAGCGACCCGACCACCCGTTCGAAGCCCCACCCTGCGAGCTCGGCCACCTCGTCGGGGAACCGGTGTCCCTCGCTCAGCTCGATGCCGCACCGGATGCGCAGGCCGGGGAACAGGTGGCGGCATCGCTCGACCTCCTCCACGTAGGCCTGCACCTCCAGCGGCGCCGACATGAAGCGTCCGTGGTCGTCCATCCGGCCCCGCACGGCGCCGTTCCAGGTCCACCCGCCGGGCGGGGGCTGCCAGGCGCCGAAGTCGACGTGCTCGGTGAAGGAGATCGCCGGCAGGCCCAGCTGGACCGCCCGCGCGCACGTGGCCTCCAGGTCACCGCTGTGCGCGTCCCAGGAGTACTGGGAGTGCACGTGGTCGTCAGCGGGCCAGCGCGCGTCGGCCCACTGCGCGGATCCTCGGTCGTCGTCCTCGGCCACGCCGCGATCATCCACCCGTCCACCGGGCGCTGGTCAGCGCCCGGCCACGTCCAGGGACGGCCAGCGGTCGACGGCCCACGCCTGCCAGGACGGCCAGCCCTCGGGCACCGCCCGCGCCGGCGCTCCGCCGGCTGCCTCCGCGGCGTCCGGCGGCTCGAAGCGCAGCCGCCACCCGTCGAGGTCCTCGCGCGCCATGGCGAACGTCGAGCTCCCCACCGTGCTCGCACGCGCCTGCACGCGCCGCCACTGCTCCTCGGGCTCGACCGGCAGGTGGACCGACCGGCACCGCGCACCGGCACCGGCGGCGAGGTGGTGCAGCGCTGCGCGCTCGTCGCGGCTCCACAGCCCGAAGTCGAGGACGACGTCGACCCCCAGGCGCAGCACCTGCAGCGCGGTCGTGATGAAGCGGCCCTCGAGGACGTCGCGCTTGCCGCCCGCGTCGTTGTCGGCGAACAGCGGGATCATCCACTCGTCGGGGGTCAGGCGCAGCGCGCGGTGCTGCTCGGCCAGCGCCCTCGCCGTCGTCGTCTTCCCCGCGCCGGGCAGCCCGACCATGAGGTGCAGCACCGCCACACCGCCGATCCTGCCGCTCAGACGGTGAAGAAGCCCATCAGCCGGTCCAGCTCACCGGCGGCGCGGGAGACCCCAGCCGCCGTCGTGGCCACCTGGGAGGCGCCCGCGGCGGACTGGTCGGCGGCGGCGGCCACCCCGGAGATGTTCACGGCGATCTCCCGGCTGCCGCTGGAGACCTCCGAGACGCTGCGGACCACCTCGTCGGTGGTGGCCGACTGCTCCTCGACGGCCGCGGCGATGGTGGTCTGGATCTCGTCGATGCGGGTGATGACCGCGCTGATCTCCGAGATGGCGGCCACGGCGTGCTCGGTGTCGCCGAGGGTGGCGGCGACGCGGGCGGTGATGGACTCGGTGGCCTGAGCGGTCTGGCGGGCCAGCTCCTTGACCTCGCCCGCCACCACGGCGAACCCCTTGCCGAGCTCGCCCGCACGGGCGGCCTCGATGGTGGCGTTGAGCGCCAGGAGGTTGGTCTGCTCCGCGATCGAGGTGATGAGCTTGACCACGTCGCCGATCTCACCGCTGGACGCCGACAGGCGCTGCAGCGCCAGCGAGGCGCCCTCCACGGCGGTGACGGCGCTGGAGGCGGTGGTCGACGCGTCCGCGGTGGAGGTGGCGATCTGCCGGACGGCGGCGCCCATCTGCTCGCTGGCGGCCGCGACGGTGCCGATGCTCGCGGAGATCTCCTCGGCGGCCGCGGAGACCACCTGCGACTGCGCGGAGGACTCCTCCGCTCCCGTGGACAGCTGGGTGGCGGTGGCGGACAGCTCCTGGCTGGTGGTGGTCAGGCCGGCGGAGGTGGTGGCGACGTCGCGGATGGTGCTGGCGAGGGTGGTGACCGTGGTGTCGACGGCTTGCGCCAGCTGGCCGATCTCGTCGCGCGAGGCGTGGCCGACCCGCTGGTCGAGGCGCCCGGCGGCCAGGCCCTGCACCACCGCGAGGGTCGAGGCCAGGGGGCGCGTGATGGAGCGGGTGACGGTCGTGCCCACCACCAGCGCGGCCATGACGCTGACGCCGCCCAGCGCGAGCAGGGCCACCATCGCGGTGCGGTAGCGCTCGGCGCCGAGCGCGCCGGTGGCCGCCGCGTTGTCGATCTCCGCCTTCTGCATGCGGGCCAGCACGTCGTCGATGCGCACCTGCAACGGCGCCAGGGAGGTGTCGCGGGTGGCGACGAAGGTCGCCTCGTCGGGCGCCTCGGTGCTGGCGAGCAGCGGCTGCCGGGCGGTGCGGTAGGCGGCCAGGTCGGTCTCGAAGGCCTTCCGGTCGGAGGCCTTGGAGACGGGGAAGGTGGCGAGGTAGGTCTTCCAGGCGGCGTCCAGCAGTGCGTCCTGCTCCTGCACCCGCTGGCGGGCGGCGGCGGAGGCCTCCGCGTCGGCGGCCAGCACCGTCCCGGCGAGGTCGAGCCGGGACTGGGCGAAGGCGCGGCGCACCTCACCGCTGCTCTGCACCCCCGGCACCACGACGGCGGACATCGACCAGACGGTGTGCTGCGAGGTGCGCAGCTGGGTGATCCCCAGCGCCACGGCTGCGGCGAGCAGCAGGCAGACGACGCCGAAGCCGGCGGTGAGCTTGTGCGCGATCCGCAGGTCGCGGAGGTGCTTCATCACCTGTGCACCGTCGGCCCGTCGCGCCGCCCGCTTGAGCAGTGGTCGTGGACGTGATCGAGCGTCAGCCGCCCACGCTCTCGTAGCGCCGCAGCTGCACCGCGAACCACCACCGCGACAGCAGGTACAGGCCTGTGCTGACGGCAGGAGAGGCCAGGGCGAGCCAGGCCGGCACGGGCAGCTGGGCCGTCTGCCCGGTGAGCGCCGCCGCCGGCAGGTAGGCGCCGAAGGCGATCGGCAGCAGCGAGAAGAACACCCCCACGGCCAGGCTCGGCAGGATGTGCAGCGGGTAGTTGCCGAACGTCGACATGAGCTCCTCGGCCCAGTCCTGCCACTCGCCCACGGCGGGGCTGCGCAGCCCGAACCCGCCCAGGAAGGTCTGCACCGCGGCCTCCAGCAGCACCACCCCGAGCACGGCCACCACGAGGTAGGCCACCTTCGCCGCCGTCCAGGTCATCTCGAGGTGGTGCAGCGCCACCGCGAACAGCACCACCGCCACCGCGATGTCGCCGATGGTGGGGATGTGGAAGTAGCTGAGCATCATCTGCCGGTACACCGGCACGGGGCGCAGGAGGAAGCCGTCCACCCGGCCGTCTGCGGTGAGGTCGGGCACCCGGCGCGCGCCCATGAACAGCGCCGCCGCCAGGGCGTGGCCGGTCATCCGCAGGGCCGCGATGAGCATGACGTCGCCCTGGGTCCAGCCGCCCATGCCGGGGAAGCGGGTGATGAGCACGGTCGCGAAGACCACCACGCTGGTCTGCCAGATGGCCCCGATGGCCACCGCCGTCACGAAGTCCGCGCGGTACTCCCACTGCGCGACGACCGACAGCCGCACGAACCTCGCGGTGAGCCGCACCTCGCCGGCCGCCCGGCGCAGGGCGCCCTCATGAGTCACCCGTGCAGCCGCCCGGTCAGCCACCCTGGACCACCACCTGGGCGTCGGCCCGCTTCCACGCCAGGTGCAGCAGCACCCCCAGCGCGGCGATCCACACCACCTGCACAGCCGCGTCCCGGCCCAGCTGGTCGGTGCTGATCCGCCCGATGTAGAACGACAGCGGCACGTGCAGCGTGGTCTGGAACGGCAGCCAGCCCGAGAGGGTCTGGAACCAGCCGGGGAAGAACCACAGCGGGGCGATGGCCCCGGCGAAGAGGTTCTGCGCGAAGGCCACGATGGCACGCACCCCGCCGTTGTTGATGGTCCAGAAGCACGCGACGTCGACGAGTGCGAGCAGCTGGTAGAGGACCACCTGGCCGAGCGCGGTGGTGACGGCGAAGGCGGCCAGCGCCGCACCCGAGGCCGGAGGCTGCACCACCCCCAGACCGAGGACGACGACGAAGGCTGCCGCCGTCCACGCGAGCCCGTAGGCCTGGTCTCCCACGGCCCGCATCCAGTGGTAGCTCCGGGGCGCCAGCGGCCGCAGGTACCAGTACACGACGCTGCCCTGCCGGACGTGGTGCAGCACGGTGTCGCGGGCGGCCACGCGGTCCGGGCCGCGCAGCCGGGCGTACAGGGCCCCGACCACGGCGTAGGTGACGGCCTGGCCCTGGTCGAGGCCGGCGCTGATCGGCACCACCTCGTACAGCGCCGTCCACAGGCACCAGACGAGGAACACCTGGGTGGCCAGCTGCGCCAGCGCCCCGATGAGCCGCCCGGGCTGGAGCACCTCGTACAGCGCCGAGGTGCGGGCCACCCTCCACGCCCGCCCGAGCTCGCTGACGCTCGCCGGCGCCGGCGCCGGGCCGGGTGCGGGGGCTGGTGCGGGAGCCGTCACGGGGCGACCCCGGCGCGGCGCCGGTACACGGCGGCCATGACGTCCTCCAGGTCGTCACCGCCGGTCTGCAGGTCCAGCACGTCGTCGCGGTCGAGCAGGGCGCGCAGCAGCGATCGGTGGGCGGCGTCGTCGTCGCCGGAGTACAGGTGGGCGCCTCCGCTGCGACCGTCCAGGTGGGTGGTCTCCGGCGCGGCGCCGGGGGTGTAGACCACCCTGACGCGCCAGCCGCTGCCGTACTCGCGCTGCAGCTCGTCCAGCCCGCCGTCGTAGACCACGCGGCCGTGGTTGACCAGCAGCACGCGCTGCGCCAGCCGGGCCACCTCGGCCATGTCGTGGGTGGTGAGCACCACCGTGCGGCCCCGGGCGTCCACCTGGTGGCGGATGAACTCGCGCACCTGCTCCTTGACCACGGCGTCCATCCCGATGGTGGGCTCGTCGAGGAAGATGATCGGCGGGTCGTGGAGCAGCGCCGCCGCGAGGTCGCAGCGCACCCGCTGGCCCAGCGACATGTGCCGCGGGCGCTGGTGCCAGAACGCCGACAGCTCCAGCAGCGCGTCGAGCTCGGCCAGGCGCCGCTCGTGGGTGGCGGTGTCGGTGCGGAAGATGTCGCGGAGCATCCCGAACGACTCCGTGGCCGGCAGGTCCCACCACAGCTGCGTGCGCTGCCCGAACACCGCGCCGATGCGGCGGGCGTTGGCGATCCGGTCGGTGTGCGGCACGTGCCCCGCGATCCGGGCCCGCCCGGCGGTGGGCACGAGCACGCCCGAGAGCATCTTGATGGTGGTCGACTTGCCCGCTCCGTTGGGTCCGAGCAGCGCGAGCAGCTCGCCCTGGCCCACCGTGAAGGAGACGCCCTCCACCGCCACGGTCTCGGCGCGCTCAGGAGCGACGACCGAGCGCACGAACCCGCGCAGGCCGGGGGAGCGGACCACCGTGCTGAACACCTTGCGCAGGCCGTCGGCCTCGATCGCTGGCACGTCCACGGGATCATCCAGCCAGCGGTGATCGATCCCGGTCAAGGGACTTCTGCGGAGCCCGCCGCGTCGCGCGACGATCAGGTCGTGGCCAGCCCCACCGACCCCACCGGCTCGAGCAGCTCAGCCAGCCCGGCGGCTCCCGTCCGGGTCTCCGCGCACCGCCCGGCCGACCTGGACGCCGTGCGCGCGGCCGTCGCGCTCGGCGTCGACTTCGTGGAGCTGGACGTGCGGCGCTGCCGGGACGGCGTCCTCGTCGTCGCCCACGACGAGCTGGTGGCCGACGGAGCCCGCCGCGCGCCGGTGGCCGACCTCGACCACGCGACGCTGCAGCGGCTGTCCCCGCAGGTCCCGACCCTCGCGGAGTGCCTGCACGCACTGGCGGGCCGCGCCGGTGCCCACGTCGACCTGAAGCTCACCTCCCCGCCCCACCTGCACGACCGGCCCGAGGACACCTGGGAGGCCGACGCCGCCCGTCAGGTGGTCGCCGCTGTGGGGGAGGAGGGTGCCTTATTCACCAGCGACGACACCTCCTCCGTCCGTGCGGTGCGCGCCTGGGCCCGCGCCACGGGCCATGAGGCGCTGCTCGTCGGCCCGTCCCTGGGCGCCGACCCGCCCGGTCCGCTGTGGCGCCGCGGACTGCGGCTGCTCGAGGAGCTGCTGCTGCCCGGTCGGCGCCTGCGCGCCTGCGACGCGACCCTCGTCGTCGCCAACGAGGCCCTGGCGCGGCTCACCACGGAGCGCTGGGCGCGGCGCCACCACCTGCCCCTGCTCGTGTGGACTGTCGACGACGACGACGAGCTCGTGCGGTGGCTGCGCTCGAGCGCCTGGCTCGTCACCACCGACCGCCCCGCGCGGGCGCTGGAGCTGCGCCGCTGACGTGCCCGACCGCAGCCCCCTGCGAGCCGTCTGACCCGGCGGGGTCGGGGCAGCGGTGCCCGCCGCGGCGCGACGCCGAGGCGCCCTCAGCGCGTCGCGGGCGGGCACCGCAGGGGATGGCTCGTCCCGCCTCCACCCTGGCGCAACCGGCCGCCGCACCGCGCCAGCCGATGGGGTGAGCCTGGCGCGGTGCGGCAGCCGCTGAGCTTCCTCGTGCAGGTTCCGGCGACTTGTGCCAGCGAGTTCGTTGACCACCCCCGGGACCCGGTGTACGTTCCACCTCAATCGTTTTAGGCGCTCCTCAAATCGATTGAGGTGGCCGAACGTGCTCAGAGAGGAGCACCGCCCATGGCGGGTCTGTTCACCGGCGGCATCGACCGTCGCTCGTTCTTGAAGGCGGGGGCCTTCGGCGGTCTCGCGGCCGCCGGCGTGACGTCCCTGGCCGCCTGCGGGTCCGGTGGGAGCTCCGGCGGCTCCGGCGGCGGGTCCGGCACCCTGCGGATGCTCAGCTTCGGTGACCAGAAGGCCGCGGACGGCCTGCAGAAGAGCCTCAACACCGCGATCGCCAAGCTCGACAAGAAGGTGACGATCGAGGTCACCGGCATCACCGGCACCGACTGGAACGACTTCTTCGCCAAGGTCCTGACCCAGCTCGCCGCCGGGACGCCGCCGGACATCGTCTCGGTGGCCACCGAGGGCGTGCAGCTCATGGCCTCCAAGGGCCTGGCCATGCCGCTGGACGACTACGTCAAGCGCGACATGGACCAGCTCAAGGACTACTTCGCCGACGTCCACCCCTCGCTGGTGGAAGCGATGATGTACCAGGGCAGCCTCTTCGAGCTCCCCACCGACTTCAACGCCGGCAACATGTTCTACAACACCGACCTCTACACCAAGGCCGGCCTCGCGGCGCCCGCGAGCGACTGGACGCTGGACACCTTCCAGTCCAACGCCACCGCCATCGCCAAGCTCGGTGGCGACATCAACGCCTTCGACTGGGTCGTGCGCCTGTGGGGCAGCTGGACCTCCTTCATGTACGCCAACAACGCCAACCTGCTCGAGGAGAGCAAGTACGACGGCGGCGACTGGCTGTGGAGCACCGCCTACGCCGGGAACGACGCGGCCAAGGGCCGCGGCGGCGGTTGGAAGTGGGGCACCCCCACCGCGAACTCCGCTGGAACGGTGGAGGCGCTGGAGTACATGGTCGAGCTGCAGAAGGCGGCGCTGTCGCCCTCTCCCGACGTCGGTGGTGGTCAGACCCTGCAGGGCCTGTTCCAGTCCGGGCGCATCGGCATGGCCATCGGCGGCGGCTTCTGGGCCGGTGGGCTCCACAACGCGGGCATGGCCGACGGCTCCTTCGACGTGCAGCTCTTCCCGAAGTGGAAGTCGCAGCGCCACCTGTTCGGGACCGGCGGCTACGCGATCTTCGACTCCTCCAAGCAGAAGGACCTCGCCTGGGAGGTGCTCAAGGTCATCGCAGCGCCGGAGAGCTTCGACATCATCGTCCCCGGCAACGTCACCACGCCGGCGCGCAAGTCGCTCATGACCGCCGAGCGCTACGCGACCACCGGGCCGAAGAACTGGGAGGTCTTCTACGACACCCTGACCGACCACCCGGACACCGCGCCGATCCCGGCGCCGCCGTACTACAACGCCCTGGCGACCGCGCTGAACCAGCGGACCACCGAGGCGTTCTCCGGCGGCAGCGCCAAGACCGCGCTCGACGGTCTCCAGGCGGACCTGGAGAAGGCAGCCGGAGCCAGCTGATGGCCGTCGCTTCCGACCCCGGGGGCGCGCTCGTCAGCACCCTGGCGCGCCCTGCGACGCGAGCATCGCGTCTCAGGGCGCGCCGGGAGGCGCGCTTCGGCTACGCGATGATCTCCCTGGCGGTGCTCTTCGTGACCGTCTTCACCGGACTGCCGATCCTGGCGTCCTTCGGGCTGTCGTTCTTCTCCTGGGACGTCATCAGCGACCCGAGGTTCATCGGCCTGGAGAACTACACGCGCATGGCTGAGGACACGGCCGTGCTGCGCTCCTTCAAGACCACGATCCTCATGGCCGTCAGCGTCGTCGTCCTGCAGCTGGGCCTCGGCCTGGGCCTGGCGGTGCTGGTGAACCAGCGGCGGTCGAACGCCGCGCGCACGTTCTTCCGCACCGCCTTCTACCTGCCGCTGCTGGCCTCGACCGCCGCAGTGTCGATCTTCATGGGCTACCTGTTCGACTACAAGTTCGGCCTGGTCAACTACTACCTCGAGCTGGTCGGGCTGTCCAAGGTGCCGTGGCTGACCTCGGAGTTCGGCGCCTTCGCCACCATCGTCATGGTCGCGGTCTGGCAGCAGGTGGGCTTCACCTTCGTGCTGTTCGTGGCAGCGCTGATGTCGGTGCCCAAGGAGGTCCTCGAGGCGGCGTCCATCGACGGCGCCAAGCCGTGGGCGACGCTCATCCGGATCAAGGTGCCGCTCATCAGCCCGACGATCCTCTTCGCCGCCGTCGTGGCCTTCATCAACGCCATGCAGCTGTTCGACCAGCCCTACATCATGACCAAGGGCGGGCCCGGCACGGCGACCACGACGACGACGATCGTGATGTACCAGAGCGCCTTCCAGAACCTGCAGTTCGGCTACGGCTCCGCGATCTCCATCATCCTGCTCCTGATGATCCTCGCGGTCACCGGGCTGCAGTTCCTCGCCGCCCGGAAGTTGGTGTTCTACCAGTGAGCCTGAGCACTCCGGCCAAGCCGGCCATCGCCGACGCGCCCCCGCCGCTGCCGAAGACCGCCTCCACGGTGAGCGGCCTGACGCGCAACCTCGGACGGACCGTGGGCCTCGTCGTCCTGGTGCTGGCCGCGGTCACCGCCCTCGGCCCGCTGCTGTGGACCCTGACGACCTCGCTGCGCACCCCGGCGGAGTCCTTCAAGAACCCCCCGCAGTGGCTGCCGCTGCACCCGGACTTCTCCAACTACGCCGCGGTCTTCGACCAGATCCCGATCGGCCAGTTCTTCGTCAACAGCGTCATCGTGACCGTGCTCATCGTGGCGGGCCAGACCGTCACCTGCATGCTGTCCGGCTACGCCTTCGCGATGCTCAAGTTCCCCGGGCGGAACGCCATCTTCTTCGCCTTCCTGGCCACGATGATGGTGCCGCTGCAGACGATCATCATCCCGGTGTTCGTCATCGTCAGGTACCTGGGGCTCAGCGACAGCCTGGGCAGCCTGGTCATCCCCGCGCTCGGCAGCGCCTTCGGCACCTTCCTCATGCGGCAGTACTTCCTGCAGATGCCCAAGGAGCTCGGCGAGGCCGCCACCATCGACGGCGCCGGCTACTTCCAGGTCTTCTACCTCGTGTACGCCCGCATGGCCGGTCCGGCCATCGCCACCCTGGCCATCCTCAACTTCTCGGGGTTCTGGGCGGAGTTCTACCGGCCCCTGATCTTCCTGCAGACGCAGAGCAACTTCACCCTCCCGCTGGGCCTGGTGGGCCTGCAGGGCAACCTCGGCACCGGGTCGATCTCGGTCGTCCTGGCCGGCGTGGTGCTGGCGATGGTTCCCAGCGTCCTGCTGTTCGTCTTCGCCCAGCGCTACTTCATCGAAGGAATCACGGCGGGATCATTCCGATGAGCGACCACCTCACCCCTCGCTTCCACATCCGTCCGCCGAGGGGGTTCCTCAACGACCCCAACGGCCCGGTCCAGGTGGGTGGCACCACCCATCTGTACTTCCAGAACCGGCCCACGCTGGACATGGCCAGCCCCGTCCAGTGGGGCCACGCGACCAGCACCGACCTGGTCCGCTGGCAGCTGCACCGCCCGGCGATGGTCTCCACGCCGGACGGCCCGGACCGTGACGGCGTCTACTCGGGCAACACCGTCATCGACACCGACGGGAACGTGCGGGCCTTCTATTCGGGCCACGTGCGCGAGCTGCCGTTCCAGTCGGTGCTCACCGCGGTGTCCACCGACGGCGGTGCCAGCTTCGGCGCGCCGGAGCTGGCGGTGGCCGACCCCGCGCCCGAGGAGGGCGTGCTCATGTTCCGCGACCCCTTCGTCTGGCACGACGGCGAGCGCTGGCAGATGGTCGTCGGCTCCGAGCGCGCCGGGCAGGTGGCCGCCGTGCGCCGGTACGACTCCGACGACCTGACCGACTGGACCTACCGCGGCGAGTGGATGCACCGCCGCCGGTCCCTCACCACCGACGGCCACGACACCGGCTCCGGCTGGGAGTGCCCGCAGGTCGTCACGGTCGACGGCATCGACTCCGTGCTCGTGGCCGCGTGGGCCCAGACGTTCCTGTCGGGCAGGGTGCTGGTGCTCGACGACGCCCCCGGAGGCGTCGACCACCCGTACCCGGTCGACCACGGCACGAGCTTCTACGCGCCGTCGATCATGCGCGACAGCCCTGCCGGGCCCCTGGTCTTCGGCTGGCTGAAGGAGACCATCGAGACCGACGAGTGGGCCGAGCGCGGATGGGCCGGAGTCATCTCGCTGCCGCGCGTGCTCAGCCGCGGCGACGACGGAACCCTGCGCAGCGCACCGCTCCCGGCGGTGGACGTCCTGCGCGCCGGTGACGCCCAGGACGCCGACGGCGCCCTGCTGGACACCACCTGCTTCGAGCTGGAGCTGCCGATGACCTCGGCCACCACCCGGCTGTGCTTCGGCGCGGGGGAGGAGGTCGTCATCACCGTCGACCTCGAGGCCGACACCGTCACCCTCGACCACGACGGCGCGAGCCTCGACCACCGTGCCCACCGCGGCGTCGTCACGGCGCCGGACGCCTTGGCCGGCAGCACGCGGCCGTGGGCGGCCAGGGTCTTCGTGGACGGCTCCGTCATCGAGGTCTTCACCGCCGCGGGCCGCGCCCTGACCGCCCGGGTCTACCCGACCACCCCACCGCCGTGGAAGGTGCAGTCCGTCGTCGGTGCCCGCCTGTGGCACCTGCGCTGACGGTCGGCTGACGGTCGGCCGAACGGCTGGCACCGCACCGGGAGGGCTGGGCCGCCTCCAAGCCCGGCCCTCCTGGGCACCGTCCGCATCGGGCATCCTGTCAGCGGAGCACGTCGCCGGAGGGCGGCGGACCTGGCGACGGAGCAGCGGGGCGTCGAGCACGCGCACCTCGGAGCACCGACCCGGACGAAGGACCCCACCATGACGACGCAGGCCAGCAACAAGCCCGCCGGCCGGGTGACCATGGCCGACGTCGCGCGCAGGGCCGGCGTCTCGGTCTCGACCGTCTCCCTGGTCCTCAACGACCGCACGACCGTGCAGATCGCCGACCTCACCCGCCAGAAGGTGCGGCGAGCGGCCGAGGAGCTGGAGTTCCGGCCCAACCGCCTCGCCCGCTCGCTGCGCATGCAGCAGGCCGACACCGTCGGCGTCATCACCAACCGCGTCATCGGCCCCCTGTTCGCCGGCCGCATGCTCAGCGGACTGCAGGGAGCGCTCGTCGGTTCGGGCGTGGTGCCGATGCTCATCGAGACCGACGACGACCCCGCCAGCAACGACGCCGCCGTCACCGCGCTCATCGACCGCGGCGTGGCCGCGCTGGTCTTCGTCTCCATCGAGCCGACGGCGGTGCACCCCAGCCTGCTGCTGGGCGACACCCGCACGATCTACCTCAACTGCTGGCCCGCCGAGCCCGACGACTCCGCCGTGCTGCTCGCCGACGAGTACGCCGGCGGCCTGGCCGCCGCCTCGGCCGTCGTCCGGCGCGGTCACCGCCGCACCGCCTACCTCGGCGGTCCGCCGGCGGAGTACGCGGCCGTCCAGCGCTCCCGCGCCTACCTCGACGCCACCGGTGATGCCGGCCTCGACCCGGCCGAGCAGCAGGTCACCTTCGGTGACTACACCCTGGGGTCCGGCTACGCGCAGGCGCGCGCGGCGTTCTCCGGCCACCGCCCCACCGCGCTGGTGTGCGGCAACGACTTCATGGCCATCGGCGCGATGCTCGCCATGCGCGACCTGGGCGTCTCGGTGCCCGACGAGGTGAGCATCGTCGGGTTCGACGACGTCCCGGACATCGCCGACGGCGTCCAGCCGGCCCTCACCACGGTGGAGCTCCCGCACGCCGAGATGGGGCGGCGAGCGGGGGAGATCCTCCTCGGGCGCCGCCAGCCGCAGGGCCGCGAGCTCGTGCCCTGCGACCTCGTCGAGCGCCGCTCCCTGCAGGACGCCCCCCGAGCCTGACCCGGTCAGGAGCCCGACGCGGTCCTCAGGCGGAGCTCGGCGAGGAGCACCGGCCGCTCCTGCCCGGGCCATGTGCCCGTCAGCACGAGCCCGCCTGCCGCCGCACCCGTCGTCGTCGTGCTGAGCACGTGGAGCACGGTGAGCGCAGCGGCGTCGCCGCGGGTGGTCGACGCCGTGCCCTCGACCGTGACCCGCGCTGGGCCCCAGGAGGCGTGCGGCGGGGCGGTGGCCGTTCCGCTCCCTCGGACGCGCGCGGAGGCGGGCTGCGGCTCGAGGCCGTCCGCGGTGGCGAGGAAGAGGTCGGCCTCACGGCCGCCGGTGGCGATGGTGGTGGCCAGCGCGGTGGCGTAGACCGGGTCGTGGCGGGCGTCGTAGATCCAGCGATCGCCCAGGGTCGTGTGCGTCATCGTCGTGACGAGGGAGTCCTCCGCTCCGGCGCGCGGAGACCCGCGGTAGGTCAGCGGCACCTGGAGCACCTGCCCGTCGGCGGTGGCGAGCAGATGGGTCTCCATCCCGACCTCGCCGTCGGGGTCGTCGAAGCGGTACGCCCCGAGCTTGGTCAGCGACGAGGTGTCCGCGCCGGCGGCCCACGGCTGGGTGGGCACCCACGCCGCCAGCAGCTCGGCCTTGGTCGGGACGATCGTCGCCTGGTGGTGGACGGCCATCCCCGCAGCATCGCAGCCCCCGCTCGCTAGCGTGGCCCGGTGCCCTTCACCCCCGCGCACGCGGCGGCCGCACTGCCGCTGCTGCGCACGCCGCTGCCGGCGTCAGCGCTGGTCATCGGCACTCTCACTCCCGACCTGCCCTACTACACGCCTGCCGGTACGAGCTGGGACACGCACTCGCCGCTGTCGCTGGTGACCACCGACCTCGCTCTCGGCCTCGTGGCGTGGGCGGTCTGGCACTCGGTCCTCGCCCCTGCGGCCGTCGCGGCCTCACCGGCCGGTCTGCGGGCGCGGTCGTCGGGGGGCGCGGCCACCGGGCTCCGGCGGCGGCTCGCGTCTCCGTCGCTCGTGGCGTGGACGCTCCTGGCGCTGGTCGTCGGTGCCGCCACGCACGTCGGCTGGGACGAGCTCACCCACCCCGGCCGGTGGGGCACCGCGCACCTCGCGGTGCTGAGGGAGCCGGTCGGACCGCTGGAGGGCTACCGCTGGGCGCAGTACGGCAGCGGCCTGCTGGGACTCGTCGTGCTCGCGCTGTGGGCGCTGCGCTGGTGGCGCCGCACTCCTCCGGCACCGCTGAGGACGACGACGGGCCACGGGCCCACCAGGTCCGCGCTGCTGCGCTCGCCGTCGGTCGTGGTGCTGCTGGCGCTGTTCGCCGTGGCGGCGGTCGCCGGGTGCACCGCCGCAGCGCTGGCGCCGGACCTGCGTGCGGCGGCGTTCGCCGGCGCGACCGTCGGCGGGGGAGCGGCAGCGTCCGTGGCGCTGGTCGGCGCCCTCGTGTGGCGGGTGGGCGGGTTGCGTGCGCGGTGACGGGCGTCGGGCTGGTCGGGCTGCCGTCGTCGTCCTGCTGGCGCTGACCGGCTGCTCGACGGTGCAGCCGGAGGCGGTCCCGGAGCCGGCGGTCGTCGAGGGGGCCAGCCCAGAGCGCGAGTCGTGGGCGCCACCGCCGACGGGCGCGCGGTTCGACTACCAGCTCAGCGGGCCCTACCCGCCCCCCGCGGGCGTCACTGTGGTCGCTCGCGACCGGACCGCGCAGCCCGCTGGCCTCGGCTACGACATCTGCTACGTCAACGGGTTCCAGACCCAGCCCGGCGACTCCGCGGCGTTCGCCGCCGCCCACCCGGAGCTGGTGCTGCAGACCGCTGACGGGCCCCTGGCCGATCCGGGCTGGTCCGACGAGCTGCTCTTCGACACCTCCACCGCGGAGAAGCGCGCAGCCCTGCTGGACCTGGTGGGCCCCTGGATCCGCGGGTGCGCCGAGTCAGGGTTCGACGCGGTGGAGGTCGACAACCTCGACAGCTGGACCCGCTCGCAGGGCCGCCTCACCACTGACGACAACACGGCGCTGGCCCTCGAGTACGCACTGGTGGCGCACGAGGCCGGACTCGCGATCGCCCAGAAGAACGCTCCCGGGGAGTCCGGTCGGCTGCGGGTGGCGGGGTACGACTTCGCCGTGGTCGAGTCGTGCGAGCTCTACGACGAGTGCAGCGCCTTCACCGCCCACTACCCGGTGGTGCTCGACATCGAGTACACCGACGAGCTCGGCGCCGATGCCTTCGCCGAGCTCTGCGAGGACGGGGGCGGTGCTGGGGGCCTGGAGCGGATCCTGCGGGACCACGACCTGCTCACCCCGGACGACGCCGGCTACGCGTACGAGGTCTGCCCGGTCTGAACAGCCGCCGCGCTGCACCTCACCCGTGTCGCCGAGGAACCTGCGTCACGCGAGGTCGAGAAGGTCTGCGAGGTCGGGCAGGAGCGGGGTGGACCTGCGGTGGTAGACCCGCCCGGTCGGTGAGGTCCAGGTGTAGGAACCCGGACTGGGCTGGTGCAGGTCCCAGCCGCCGTGGGTCTTGGCGGTACCAGCGCTGGCAGATGCAGCCGAGGTTGCCGGCTTCGGTGAGCCCTCCGCGCAGCCGGGGGGGGAGCCGGCGCGCGCGGTGGGTGGGTCGGCGTCATCACCGACCGCCCACACCGGGGGCGCACTGGAGGTCATGTCCAAGACGTTAGAGGTCACCACCGACAGTCCGGTGGGCCTCATCACCGCAGGTCAGCGCCGTGATCGCAGCCTCGCAGAACGTGAGAAGAGCGCGTATGGCCGAGGGCCCCGGCGGGCGTCCACCGCGACGTCGCCGCGGTGCCCTGTGCTGGGTGGCGCACTCCCGGAGCCGGAGTGCGCTCGACCGGTCACACCCGCGACGCGCCGACCGCAGTCGGCATCCGGGCGACGTCACTGGGTGCAACGGGTGGTCACGCGGGGCACGCGGCGCGGCGGTGCAGGTGCCCGCTGACGATGAGTGGGTGCAGGAGCTCCAGAGGCGCCTCGAAGCGCTCGACCCCGACGCCAGCCACGCCCTGCGCATCATCGCCGCCTTCGACGAGCTGGTCGTCGGTGGCGTGGGCACGCGAGGGCTGCTCAGCGCGGCCGCGTCCATGGCGGGGTGCACTGCGGGCTTCCGGCAGGACCAGCCGGCGGTCTGCAAGCGGGTGGCTGCGTCCGGGGCGCTGCTCGACCCGAGCCCCGCGCTCAAGGCGAGCGTGGCGATCGACGGGCAGGCCGTCTGGCTGGAGCGCGAGGGCCCCGCGGAGGAGCACGACTCCCTGATCCTCACCCGCCTCGCGCTCGCGCTGAGGATCCGCCACGGGAGGGGGCGGGCGGAGCTGCTCGAGCGGCGGGACATGGCCGTCCTGCTCGACCCCGACCTGCCCCCGGGGGCGCGGCGTGCGGCCGCGAGCCGCCTGGGCGTCCGGCTGGAGCGGCGCCACCGGGTGGTGGTCGCACCGCTGTTCGCCCGGTGGACCTCCCACCCCGTCGCCCCCGAGGACGTCGTCCCCACGGCTCACGGCCCCCTCCACGTGCTGGTGGTCCCCGACGGCGGGGAGGCCGCGGGCGCCGCGCCCAGCGGCACGAGCGCCCCGGCGTCCGTCGACGACCTCCCACGGGCCCTCCTGGCGGCCGTGACGGCCCTGCGGCTGTGGGACCCCGACTGCGGGGGGACCTCCAGGGCGGAGCACTACGGGGGGCTGGTCGACCTCCTGGTGGACCTGCCGGACGACGCCGCCCGCTCGGACGTGGACCGCCTGGAGCCCCTGGCGGCGCTGTCGTGGGGGGCGGCCACTCTGGACGCCCTGGTGCAGGCGGTGTCGGTCCGGCACGCGGCCCGCCTCGCCTACGTGCACCACAGCACGATGCACCAGCGGCTGCAGGACGTGGTGGCCGCTCTCGGTTACGACCCGCTGGTCGGCTACGGGCGCGCGCGCCTCGGCGTCGCCTGGCTGCGGTGGCGGCTCCGGCACTCCACCGTCCTGACCGCTCCCGACGCAGGTCAGGGCCGGTCGTCGGCCTGCTTGCCGGTGCCGCGCTCCGCGCCGTGACCGTGCCCGACACGTGGCGGTCAGACACCCGCGGAACGTCCGACGGGTGTCGGTGCCGCTCCGGTCTCCGCCGGGAGAGGCTCTGACCTGACGGCGTCGGCACCCCTGCCCCCCCAGGGGGAGTCGGCGTCGTCAGCTCTGAGGCTGGCCGCACGACGGATCCCCCGTCCGCAGTGCGGTCAGGCGTCGCCTCCGCAGCCGTCCAACAGCCGGCGGCAGCGGGGGCGGCGTCCTCTCAGCGCCGCACGGGGTCCTGGCCCCGCACCAGCTCCAGGCCGCTGAGCAGGCTGGTCAGGCCCAGCTCGAACGTCGCCGCGGAGCGGTCCCCGGGCTGGGCCCGCGCGGCGTCCACGGCGCGGGACAGGCGCGGGCGGTGCTCGGCGTCGTCGTCCCAGACCTGTGCGGGCGCCCCCGCGTCGAGGGCGGAGCCGAGCACGAAGCAGTCGAGGGCGGCCACCACGTGCAGGGCGGTGGCGTCGTCGAAGCCGTCCTGCACCAGCACGTCGACCAGCGCTTCGTAGCTGCTGAGGACCTCGGGGTCGCTGACGGTCTGGGCGGTGAGGAGCGGGACGACGTGCGGGTGCGCCGCCATCGCCCCGCGGTAGCCGCGGGCCCAGCGCTCGGCGAAGGCGCGCCAGTCCTCGCTGCCGGTGCGCTGGGTGGGCATCCGCCCCGCGCAGACGAGGTTGCGCAGACCCTCGACGACGTCGGAGCGCCCGCCCGGCACGTGGTGGTACAGCGAGGACGCGCTCACCCCGAGCGACCGGGCCAGGCGCGGCATGGTGAAGTCGCCATCAGCGTCCACCAGGTCGAGCGCGGCCGCGAGGATGGCGCCGCGGGAGAGCAGCGGCGAGGTCGGACGCGCCACGGGAGCCTCCTCGACCGGTCCGTCAGGCCGGCTGCTGCTGGGTGATGCAGTGGATGCCGCCGCCGAAGGCGAAGATGTCGCGGGCGTCCACGAGCACCACCTCCCGCCCCGGGTAGGCCTCGGCCAGCACGCGCGCCGCAGCCGCGTCGCGCTCGTCGGCGAAGCCGCAGAGCACGACGACGCCGTTGGCGACGTAGTGGTTGACGTAGGAGAAGTCGACCAGCTCTCCGTCCACCTCGGTGGTCCGGGGCGCGAGCAGCTCGGTGACCTGCAGGCGGCGTCCGCGGGCGTCGGTGGCGGCGCGCAGCAGCTCGAGCACTTCGGTGGAGACCTCGTGGTCGGGGTGGCCCGTGTCGGTCTGGGTGTGCACGAGCACCTGCCCGGGGGCGGTGAACGCGGCGACGATGTCGACGTGCCCGCGGGTGCCGAACTCCCCGTAGTCGGCGGTGAGGCCGCGGGGCAGCCAGATGGCCTTCGACGTGCCCAGCTGGGCGTGGACCTCGGCCTCGACCTGCTCGCGGGTCCACTCGGGGTTGCGGTGCGGGTCGAGCTGCACGGTGTCGGTGAGCAGCACGGTGCCCTCGCCGTCCACGTGGAGGCCACCGCCCTCCTGCACCAGGGACGACGACGTCACGGGCACCCCGGCCAGCTGTGCCACGTGCCGGGCCGCGAGCGCGTCCTGGTCCCAGACGGCCCAGCACTGCGCGCCCCAGCCGTTGAACGTCCAGTCCACCGCCTCGAGCCCGGAGGCTCCGCGGACGAACGTCGGCCCGGAGTCGCGCAGCCACGAGTCGTCGAGTCCCACCGGGTCCAGCTGCACGCGGGGGTCGAGCAGCTCGCGAGCGGCGGCGGCGTCGTCGGGGCTCACGAGCATCCGCACCGGCTCGAAGCCCACCACGGTGTTCGCCACCCGGCTCCACGCCACCCGGGCGCGCTGCAGGTCCGCGCCCCCGGCCTCGCCGAACGTGGCGTTGGGCGGGGGGAAGGCCATCCACGTGCGGGCGTGGCGCTCCCACTCGGCGGGCATCGACGTCATCGGTGGTGCACCTGTTCCTTCGTCGGGGGCTGGGGTGTTGCGGAACCGGGGGCACGTGCCTCACGATCGGGTGCACGCTAACCGAAAGGCAGTCGGTTAAATAGCCCCCAGCGAGAGGTGACCCCCGTGGCCCCCCAGGACGTCGACGTCGTCGAGGCCTCCATCGCCGACCTGCGTGCAGCCCTGGCCGACGGACGCGCCACCGCCGTCTCGCTGCTGGACGCCCACCTCGCCCGCATCGCCACCTACGACGCACCGGGCACCGAGACCGCGCTGAACGCCGTCGTCGTCCTCAACCCCGCCGCCCGCGACGAGGCACGCGCCTCCGACGAGCGCCGCGCCCGCGGGGAGCTGCTCGGCCCCCTCGACGGGATCCCTTACACCGCCAAGGACAGCTACCTCGTCAAGGGCCTGACGGCGGCCGCGGGCAGCCCGGCCTTCGCCGACCTCGTCGCCCAGCACGACGCCTTCACCATCGAGCGCCTGCGCGCCGCCGGAGCCGTCTGCCTGGGCCTGACCAACATGCCGCCCATGGCCAACGGCGGCATGCAGCGCGGCGTCTACGGCCGCGCCGAGAGCCCGTACAGCGCTGACTGGCTCACCGCTCCGTTCGCCTCCGGCTCCTCCAACGGCTCGGGGACGGCGACGGCCGCCAGCTTCGCCGCCTTCGGCCTGGGCGAGGAGACCTGGTCGAGCGGCCGGGGGCCCGCCAGCAACAACGGCCTGGTCGCCTACACCCCGTCCCGCGGGGTGATCTCCACGCGGGGCAACTGGCCGCTGGTGCCGACCATGGACGTCGTCGTGCCGCACACCCGCACCGTGGCGGACCTGCTGGAGGTGCTCGACGTCGTCGTCGCCGACGACCCCCGCACCCGCGGCGACCTGTGGCGCTCCCAGCCCTGGGTGGCCCTCCCCGCCGCCTCGCAGGTGCGCCCGGAGTCGTACTCGGCCCTCGCCGTCGACGACGTCGACGCCGCCCGCGAGGTGCTGCGCGGCGCACGCGTGGGCGTGCCGCGGATGTACGTCAACGCCGACCCCGACGCAGGCACCGGCACGGGCATCGGCGGTCCCACCGGCCAGCGGATCGAGACCCGCGCCTCCGTCATCGCGCTGTGGCAGGCCGCGCGCGCCGACCTCGAGGCCGCCGGCGCCGAGGTGGTCGAGGTCGACTTCCCCGCGGTGACGAACTACGAGGGCGACCGCGCCGGCGCCCCCACCATCGCCACCCGCGGTCTGGTCCCGGCCGACTTCCTGCGCCGCGAGGTGACCGACCTCGCGGCCTGGGCCTTCGAGGACTTCCTCGCCGCCAACGGCGACCCGGCGCTGGACACCCTCGCCGACGTCGACGGCGCGCGGATCTTCCCCCACCCCGACGGCGCGCTGCCGGACCGGTACACGGGCTTCGACGACGACCTGCCGACCTACCCGCAGTGGGTGCGCGACCACCCGGGCGCCTCGTACGCCGACGTCCCCGGCATCGAGGCCGGGATGCGGGGTCTCGAGGCGACGCGGAAGGCCGACGTCGAGGACTGGATGGACGGGCTCGGCCTCGCCGCCGTCGTCTTCCCAGCCGTGGCCGACGTCGGCCCGGCCACCGCCGACGTCGACGAGGCCGCCCAGGAGGCGGCCTGGCGCAACGGCGTGTGGGTGGCCAACGGCAACCTCGCGATCCGCCACCTCGGCATCCCCACCGTGACGGTGCCGATGGGCGTCATGGACGACACCGGGATGCCCGTCGGACTGACCCTCGCGGGGCGCGCCTACGACGACACCCGCCTGCTGCGCCTCGCTGCCGCTCTCGAGGCCACGGGCTCGCGGCGGGTCGCGCCGCCGCGCACGCCCCCGCTGGGCTGACGCACGATGGGCGGGTGAGCGGAGCAGCACCGGCCGACCACCTCGCCGAGCTCCTGGCTCCCGGCCTCCGGCTCGTCGTGGTGGGACCGGCCGTGACCGCCTGCGCGGCGGCCCGCGGCCACCACCACGCCGGCCCCGGCGACGACTTCTGGCGCCTCCTGCACGAGTCGGGCATCACGGGACGCCGGCTCGCGCCCGAGGAGGACGCCGACCTGCTCGCCGCGGGTGTCGGGCTGACCCACCTCGTGCAGGACCCTCCCCGCGCGGGGAGCCGCCCCGCGCCGCACGACCTGGCGCGGTTCTGCGCCGCGGTCGAGGAGCACGCCCCGGCGTGGGTGGCCTTCCACGGCAAGGCGGCGGCGGCGGCCGGTGACCGGTCCGCCGGTCACCGGCCGCCGTCCCTCGGTCCCGTGCCGTGGACGGTGGGCGGCAGCCGAGCCTTCGTGCTGCCCAGCGCCTCCGGTGCCAACCGGCGCTCCAGCTACGACGGACGCCCGACGCGCCTGGAGTGGTGGGCCGAGCTGGCCGCGCTGCTCCCGTGACGAGTCCGACCGCAGCACGACGGCCGTTCCTGTCAGCCTCGCAGCGCCGCAGCCGGCAGGTGTCGCTCCAGCCGCAGCAGCACGACGACGCTCGCCGCGTTCAGCCCGGCCAGCACGAGCCACGGCAGGGCGCTGCTCACCGACGCGAGCGAGGTGAAGAATGCCGGCGCCACGATCGACGCCACGGTGAAGGAGTACTGGAAGACCGCCAGGTAGCGGCCCCGGGCACCCTCCGGGGCCGCGGCCGAGGCGAGCGCCGTGGAGGCGGGGGCGTGCAGCAGCTCCGCCGCCGTGAACAGCAGGGTCACCGCCACCACGAGGACGACGACCACCGCCAGCCGTCCCGGCGCCAGGAGCGCCATGCCCGCGGCCCAGGCCGTCCAGAGCGAGGCCGCCACCACGAGCACCCGGGTCCGGCGGAACCGCGGGGTGCGCAGGCCCACGGGCGCTGACAGCAGCGCGATGAGCGCGGCGTTGCCGGCCAGCACCGAGGCCGTCAGCCAGGCGGGTGCCTGCAGCACGGTGAGGACGACGGTCGGCAGGGCCAGACCGAGCATCATGCTGGTGAGGGCGTAGACGGTGTTGAGCGCGGTGAGCACGGCGAACGGCCCGTCGCGCAGCAGCGCCCGGTACCCCACCGGGGTCTCGGGAGCGTCCGCGCCACTCGCCGCCACAGCACCCGCGGCTCGTCGCCGGTGGTGGCTGGGGACGACGACGGCGATGAGCAGCGCAGCGACGGCGAAGCAGACCGCCGAGGCGTACGCGACCGCCACGTACGTCCCCTCCCGCCCGTCCGCGATGACGACGCCGGTGACCAGGCCGCCCAGTGCCAGCCCGGCGGTCCGCGCGCCGTTCGCCACCGAGAACCACGTGTCCGTGCTCCACGCCCGTCCGGGCCGGGCGTCGGCGTCGGCGTGCTCGGCGATGGCGGTGAACACCGACGACCAGAACACGCGCACCCCCACCGCGACGAGCGTCGACGCCAGGAAGACGCCGACCGCTCCCTGCACGTGGGCGTACGCCGCGAACCCGACGGACTGCAGCAGCTGTGCGGCCACCACCAGTGGCCGGGCGCCGAACCTGTCGACGAGGCCGCCCACCCACACGGGGACCGGCAGCGTCAGGGCGTTGGCCAGGGTGAGCAGCAGCCCCAGCTGGGCGAGCGGGACGTCGGTGAGCTCGAGGAAGAAGACCAGCGACAGCGGCAGGAAGAGGCCGTTGCCGAGCGAGTCCACCACCAGGGCGGTTGACCAGGGCGGCCCCGCCGCGGCGGCGGCGCGCTGCGGCCGGCAGGGAACTGGGGCGAGCGTTCATCTTGGGTGTCTCCAGGCATGGCGAGGCCGACGGGTTCCATCGGCCCACTCGCGGCACGCGCTGCGAGACCACTCCACCAGGGCTCCGGCGCGGCGTGCGCGGGCGGGGTCCTGACTGCAGTTGGGGCTCTGCCGATCACCCTAGGGCGAGGGCCGCCTCCGCGTCGAGGCCCGCCGTCACAGGTCCCGGTGGAACGGGGTCTCGAAGCCGCCGCGGGCGCTCGGGCGGGTGGCTGAGGCCGTCCAGCCGCAGGCCGTGAAGAAGCCCTCAGCGCCGGTGCCCCACGGCACGCGCACCTCCATGCGCGTGAGGCCAACGCCAGCCCCCTGAGCGGCGAGCGAGGCGAGGAGCTGGCGTCCGACCCCGGTGCCGCGCACGGCTGGGTCGACCACCAGCTGCTCGAGCTCCACGGCCAGCGGCACGGGCGCCCCGCCGCTGACTGCTCGCCGAGCGCGGGCCGCGGCTCCGCCGCGCGTGGGCAGCAGCGTCACCGCCTGCACCAGTGGGCCGCCGTGGTGGCGCGCCCAGCGCCCCAGCGCCTGCGGGGTCCGCAGCGGCGCGCCCGCGAGCCCGGCGGCGAGCCCGGGACCGTGCTCGCGAAGCAGGTGCTCCCGGTGCGCCCGGCGGTCCAGCACCGCCAGGAGCACGCCGGTGGCGCGAGGGCCGGTCGCGGGGCGCCCGGCGTCGTCGTCGACCTGCTCGGCCACGAGGGCCACGGCGTGCGGCGAGCGAAGGTGGGCGAGGTGCCAGCGCCGCAGGAAGCCGACGCCGAGCGCAGCGGGCACGTCCAGCGCGCCCGACGGAGGCGCGGAGGCCTGCAGCGCGGCGGTCGTCTCGACGTCGTCGGGAGCCAGGGGCCTGACGACCAGCACCCGGCCGGCGGTGGTCGGGCGGCGGGTGGGGACGGCGGGGCCGGCGGCCATGGGTCACCTCGGAGGTCGCTGCGGGGCGGCGGCTGCTCGACGGGTGCCGTCGGACAGCGCACGGGACCTGGGCTCGATCACCGCTGTGTGGGCAGGGACGCTACCGAGCGCAGCGCATGATCGCGGTCCGTCACGAGGTGTCAGACGGTCCACCTGGGCCGATCCGGGGGGAGGCCCGCCAGACGTGAGTGATCCGTGACCTGGCGTGAGGGACGGTCCTCAGGCGGTCTGTCGGGGCGAGCGCACCAGCCCCGCGCGCAGGAGCCTGACGTACAGCAGGCACCCGAGGCAGATGTCGAAGGCGGCGTTGAGCAGCGCCGCCACCAGCGCCGCCGCCGCGGCGGCGGCCGCCGCGAACGGCACGCCGACCAGCGCCAGCAGCACACCGGCGGCGGTGATGACCAGCCCGACGCGCTGGGCGAAGGTCGGCGGCGCCGGGTCCTCCAGCTCGCCCGGGGGCTCCAGCCGGGGACGGACGAAGCGCCGGAACAGGGCGGCGTACGGGTGCCGGCGGATCCCGGCGAAGCCGCCCCAGGCGAAGAGCCCCGCGAGGGCCGCCAGGAGCACCACGCCGGCCGCCTGCGTGCCGTCGGTCAGCGCCAGCACCAGGGTCACGGCCAGCAGAACGCTGGTGATGGCGGCCCCGAAGCGCGGGGATCGCGGGTCCAGGCCCTGGGCGTCATGCACGGGCGACCTCCTCCAGGACGGCGGTCAGCGACGTCGAGACGTCAGCGGGTCGGGGTGGGCCGCCGAAGCGGGTGCGCACGGCGCGGTCGGCGTCGACCACCAGCACGGTCGGGGTCTGCGTCACGTCGAAGCGCGAGGCCAGCTCGGGGCGCTCGGTCAGGTCGATCTCCAGGTGCGCCACGCCGGGGTGCTGCTCGGCGATCCGGTCCAGCTGGCGGGCCGTGGCCGGGCAGCGGGCGCAGGTGGGCGTGGAGAACTGCACGAGGGTGGCGCGGGCGCCGAAGGCCGCCGCCGGTGCGAGACCGTCGGCGTCTCCGGCTCCGCTCCGGGCGCGCCCGGAGCGGCTGCGCAGGACAGACCCCAGCAGGAGCGTCACGACGACGACGGCGAGGAGCACGGTGACGGCCGACCCAGCAGGCACGCCGAGATCGTAGGAGGCGTGGTCGTCCCGGTGGGAGCCGCTCCCCGGGGCCTCCGCCCGTCGGGGGAGCGGGGGTCGCGCTCGGTGACCACCGGTGCGCGGCGTGGACGCGCGGGGCGAGGATCGGGGTGTGGACGCTGACGTCATCGTCATCGGTGGTGGGCTCGCCGGGCTGGTCGCCTGCTGCGAGGTGACCCGGCGCGGAGGCCGCGTGCTCCTCGTCGAGCAGGAGAGCGCCGCGAACCTCGGTGGCCAGGCCTTCTGGTCCTTCGGTGGCGTCTTCATGGTCGACACGCCCATGCAGCGGCGCCTGGGCGTGCGCGACTCCTTCGACCTCGCCTGGCAGGACTGGCAGGGCTCGGCCGGGTGGGACCGCCTGGACGGCGAGCACCCCGAGGACGCGTGGGCGCAGCGCTGGGGGCGCGCGTACGTGGAGTTCGCCGCCGACGAGGAGCGGGCGTGGCTGCACGCGCACGGCGTGAGGTTCACACCCGTGGTCGGGTGGGCCGAGCGCGGCGACCTCACGGCCGGCGGTCACGGCAACTCCGTCCCCCGCTTCCACGTGCCGTGGGGCACGGGGACGGGCATCTCCGAGCCGTTCGCCGACCGGGTGCGCGCCGCCGCCGAGGCGGGGCGGGTGGACCTGCGGTTCCGCCACCGCGTCGACGAGCTCCTCGTCGAGGGCGGCGCGGTGGTCGGCGTCCGCGCAGCGGTGCTCGCCCCCGACGACGCGCCCCGCGGAGCGCCGTCGAACCGCGACGCGGTGGGGGAGGTGGAGCTGCGGGCCGGCGCCGTCGTCGTCGCCAGCGGAGGGATCGGCGGGAACCACGACCTGGTGCGCCGGTGGTGGCCGGAGCGGCTCGGGACGCCGCCGGAGCGCATGGTCACCGGGGTTCCCGAGCACGTGGACGGGCGGATGCTCGAGGTCGCCGCGGCCAGCGGCGCGCGCCTGGTCAACCGCGACCGGATGTGGCACTACACCGAGGGCCTGCGCAACTGGGACCCGATCTGGCCCGGCCACGGCATCCGGATCCTGCCGGGGCCGTCCTCGCTGTGGCTCGACGCGCTGGGCCGCCGCCTGCCCGCCCCCGGCCTGCCGGGCCACGACACCCTCGGCACCCTGCGGATCCTGCGCACCACCCCGGACCTCGCCGCCCACGACCACTCCTGGTTCGTGCTCGACCAGACGACGGTGAGGAAGGAGTTCGCCCTCTCGGGCTCGGAGCAGAACCCCGACATCACCGGGCGGGACCTGGCCCTCCTGCTGCGCTCGCGGCTGGGGCGGTCGGCGCCCGGGCCCGTCGAGGCCTTCAAGGACCACGGCGAGGACTTCGTGGTGGCCGACACCCTGCCCGAGCTCGTCGAGGGCATGAACGCGCTCACCGGCTCCCCGCTGCTCGACCCGGCGCGGGTGGAGCGGGAGGTGCGGCTGCGCGACAGCCAGGTCACCAACCCGTACGCCAAGGACGCCCAGGCGATGGGCATCCGCAACAGCCGCCGCTTCCTCGGCGACCGGATCTTCAGGACGGTGCCACCGCACCGCCTGCTGGACCCGGCCCACGGCCCGCTCATCGCCGTGCGGCTGTGGGTGCTGACCCGCAAGTCCCTCGGCGGGATCCAGACCGACCTGACCGGCCGCGCCCTGGGGCTCGACGGTGAGCCCGTCCCCGGCCTGCACGCAGCGGGCGAGGCCGCGGGCTTCGGCGGGGGAGGGGCCCACGGGTACAACGCCCTCGAGGGGACCTTCCTGGGCGGGTGCCTGTTCACGGGCCGGACGGTGGGGCGCGCCCTCGCGGCCTCGCTGTGAGGTGCGGGGAACCGCGCCGCCGGTTCCTGGATCCCCCAGCGGTCCAGGAACCGGCGGCGCGGGGCTCTGTCAGGACCCGCTGAGCGCCGGGGCCCCCACCGTGGCGGCGAAGGGGTCGAAGCCCTCCGGGAGCGAGGGCACGGCGTCGACGCTGGAGCCCACCTCCACGAAGCGCCCCGTCTGCGCCGACTCCAGGGACGCGAGCATGACGTCCAGGACGTGCAGACCCACCTCACCGGTCGCCACGTGCACCCCGCCGGAGCGGATCGCCCGCGCCATGGTCAGCACGCCCAGGCCGCGGCCGGCCTCGGGCTCGGCCTCGTGGACGGTCTCCCAGACCTGCTCGAGGGAGCCGCCGTCGGTGAAGTCGGTCGGGGCGAAGGGCCGGGCCACCCGGACCGCGTGCCCGCCGCCGAAGGTGTTCGGGTCGGGCAGCACCATCGTCCCCTCGGTGCCGGTCACCTCGAAGACGCCCTGCCGCAGCAGCGGGGTGTCGAAGCTCAGCAGCGACTGCGCCTGGCCGCCGGCCTCGAAGGAGGCGAGCACCGACAGGTGCGTGGGCACCTCCACGGGGAAGGGCTGGCCGGTGCCCGGGCCCACCTGCAGGTGACGGGTCTCCTGCGCGCGCGTGCCCATCGCCGCCACCTGCGCCACCGGACCGAGCAGGTGCACCAGCGCCGTGAAGTAGTACGGGCCCATGTCGAACAGCGGCCCGGCGCCGTGCGCGAACAGGAACGAGGCGTTGGGGTGGAAGACGTCCGGGCCCTGGTACTGCATCGTCGTCGTGGCGGTGAGCGGCGTGCCGATCACGCCGGCCTCGATCGCGCGCTTGGCCGCCTGCCACCCCGTGCCGAGCACGGTGTCGGGCGCGACGCCCAGCAGCAGCCCGCGCTCGCGGGCCAGGTCCACCAGGCCGCGGGCGGACTCGCGGGTCAGCCCGATCGGCTTCTCGGTCCACACGTGCTTGCCGGCGAGCAGCGCCGCCGTGGAGACCTCCACGTGCGTGGCGGGCAGCGTGAGGTTGAGGACGATCTCGACCTCGTCGTCGGCCAGCAGCTGCTCGACCGTCCCCGAACGGGGCACCCCGTGCTTCGCCGCCTGCGCCGCGGCGCGGGCGGTGTCGATGTCGGAGATGAAGAGCACCTCGACGTCGGGGAAGCGGGTCAGGTGCGTCAGGTACTGCTCGGAGATCATCCCGGCGCCGATGAACCCGACGCCGACACGGCCGCTCCTGCTCATGCGGAGGCCCCCTGCTGGACCTGGGGCAGGGTCTGGGCCAGCCAGGCGCGGCTGGCGGCGATGCCCTCGAACAGGTCGCCCTCGTAGTGGTCGAACTCGATGACGGCGAACTGCGCGGCGCTCGCGGCGCCCAGCGCGGCGGCCAGCGGCACGTCGCCCTGTCCGGCGGGCACCTGGTCGCGCGGGAGCTCCGCGGTGGAGATGCCCTCGCGCATCGGTCCGTCCTTGGCGTGGACGGCGACGACGCGGTTCCCCAGGCGGGTGAGCAGCGCGGCGGCGTCGACGCCCGCGGCGGTGGCCCAGTACAGGTCCACCTCCAGCAGCACGCGCGGGTCGAGCAGGTCGGCGAAGACCTCCAGCGCGGGACGGCCGTCGATCTGCGCCCGCAGCTCGTGGTCGTGGTTGTGGTAGCCGACGCGCAGGCCGTGGGCCTGCGCGGCCTCGGCGGCGTCGTTCAGGCGGTCGGCCATGGCGGCCACGGACTCGCGGGTCTGCCAGCGGTCGGCGGTGGTGAACGGGTCGATGACCACCTCCACCCCGAGGGTCTTCGCGGCCTGGAGGGTCTCGTCGAGGGTGGGGAGCTTCCCGACGGTCCCGTCCGGGCTGGTGATCTCCTCGCTGAGGAGGAAGGCGTGGCCGGTGCGGGCGCGCAGGCCGTGCGCGTCGAAGGCGGCCTTGAGCTCTGCGGGGCGGCGGACGAAGTCGAAGGCCTCCACGGTGTCCAGCCCGAGGCCGGCGAGGCGGGCGGCGGTGCCCTCGAGGTCGGCGTCGAGGGCGTCCTTCACGGTGTACAGCTGCACGGAGATCTGCGGCGTGCTCATGGTGGTCCTTCCGTCGGTGGTGCTGTGGTCGTCAGGGCTGGTGGGTCTGCTGGTCCTCGTGCGCCTGCAGCCACCGCAGGGAGCGGCGCAGGGAGGCGGTGACGTCGGCCGCTGGGTCGGTGAAGGTGAGGACCCGGGCGGCCTGCGGTGCGGCGCGCAGGATGCGCGGCAGGTTGAGCCCGCCCCAGCCGAGCGGTCGCTGGCGGGGGGCGGGGGAGTCGAAGGAGCCGTCGGTGAGGTGCAGGATCCGCACCCGCTCGCCGAGCACCTGGAGCAGCAGCGCGGCGTTCGTGCCGGCCGCGCTGGCGGCGAAGACGTCCACGTCGAGCCCCACCCGGGGGTCGAGCTGCCTGACGAAGACGTGCAGGGCGTGGGTCCCGTGGACGGTGCTGCGCAGCTCGACGCTCCCGGTGCGGTAGGCGAGGCGCAGCCCCCGGGCGTGCGCTGCGGCGGCGAGGTCGTTGACGCGCGCTGCCAGCTGGGCGGCCCGCTCGGCGCTGGACCAGCGCCCGGCGTCGGTGCACCCGTCGACGACGACGCCGATCCCCAGCTCCAGCGCAGCGTCGAACACGTCGTCCGGCCGCTCGGCGTCGAGGGTGGAGGCCCGGCCCGAGGGGGCGCTGGCTCCGCTGGCGCGCAGGGCGGTCCGATAGGCGTCCACGTGCTGGTCGAAGGCCCACGGCTCCACCGCGGTGAACCCGGAGGCCACCGCCCGGTGCACCGCGGCCGCCGGGTCGCCTCCGGCGTCCCCGAGCAGGCAGGACACGTCCACCGAGACCGGCGCCGTCACCGCTGGGTGCTGGTCACGTCAGCGCACCGACCGGATCGGCAGGACGACCAGCGCCCCGACCACGCTCGCCGCGACCGCCACCCAGAGCAGCAGGTCGTAGTTCTGGCCGGTCGCGCTCCCCACGGCCAGCAGCGCACCGCCGAGGGCGGGGGCCAGGGTCTGGGGCAGGGCGTTGGCCATGTTGAAGACGCCGAGGTCCTTGCCGGAGTCGTCGGGGTCGGGCAGCACGTCGACCACCAGGGCCAGGTCCACGCCGACGTAGATGCCGTAGGCCAGCCCGAGCACCGCCTCGACGAGGTAGAAGTGGCTGACGTCGCTGGCCTGGGTGAGCATCGCCGTGCCCACGGCGAAGACGAGGGTGGAACCTGCCACGAGCGCCTTGCGCCGGCCGGTGCGGTCGGAGACCCAGCCTGCGAGCGGGGCCACCACGAGCAGCACCACGGTGTAGATGAGCACGCCCGTGGAGACGGCGGCCACCGCGCTGCCGGCGTCCAGCCCGATGCGGTCCTCCATGTAGAAGAGCCGGAACGTGGTGAACATGAAGGTCGCGAGAGTGATGAGGAAGCGCGACCACCAGGCCAGGGCGAAGTCGGGGTGCTTGCGGGGGCTGACCCAGAAGGTGCGCGCCCACTCCCGCAGGCCCATGCGGGGGGGCTTGGCGGGCAGCACCTGGTCGGGCAGGACGACGGCGTAGACGGCCATCGCGATCACCGCGAGCAGCGCCGGGCCCACGAACATCAGCAGCAGGTTCCCCTGGAAGAACTGCGCCACCAGCGTGCCGCCGTAGATGCCGACGTTCTGCGCCATGCCGATGACGGCAGCGACCGTGCCGCGCTGCAGCTGCGGCACCTGGTCGGCCAGCGTGGCCACGAAGGGGGCCAGGGCGGCGTTGGCGCCGGCCTGGGCGAGGAACCAGCCGGCGGTGACGGTCGCGACGTCCGTGCCGAGCGCCATGACGGCGAAGGCGAGGGTCATGACGACGGTCCCGCCGACGATCCACGGGCGCCGGCGGCCCCACCGCGAGGTGGTGCGGTCCGACAGGCGGCCGAAGACCACGTTGGCCAGGAAGGCGGCGGCCGCGCCGAAGGCCGCGACGACGGCGACGGCCTCGGTGCGACCGGCCTCCGGCACGATCGTGTTGACCTTGACGGCGATGCCGACGATGGCCGGGCCGAGCAGCGCGATGAAGAAGAACAGCTGCGCCGCGACCAGCGCGGTCGTGAACCGCGGGCCCACCGGCACGGTCGGTTCGGAGAACCAGCCCTTCCCGGGGCGTTCGAGCTGGTCGGCCCCGGGGTCGGGTGCTGCCGTGGCGGTCATGCTGCTGCTCCTCAACACGCGTCATCGGGTGGGGATCGTGCGGCCCCGCGCAGGGGCTTATGCGTATCAGTTACCGGACGGTAGGGTTTGAGGTGCGCCCACGTCAAGGACGGTGCTCACGTCCAGGGAGGTGTCGGTGCCGCGGAAGGATGTCGGGATGACCCGCCGCCGCGCCGCGCGCCGCGTGACGGCCACGGACGTGGCCCACGAGGCCGGCGTCTCTCAGGCCACCGTCAGCTACGTCCTCAACGACACCCCCGGCCAGGCCATCCCCGAGGTCACCCGGCAGCGCGTCCGCGCCGCGGTCGAGCGGCTGGGCTACGCGCCGCACGCCGCGGCTCGCGCGCTGCGCACCGGTCGCAGCGACGTGGTGCTCTTCGTGCTGCCCGACTGGCCCATCGGCCCCGCGGTGGCCGCGGTCGTGGAGGGCCTGACGCACGGGCTGGAGCAGCGCGACCTCACCCTCCTCATCCGCAGGGCGAGCGGCGGACGCCCGCTCGCCGACCTCTGGCGCTCGCTCACCCCGGCGGCCGTGGTGAGCCTCGAGGGGGTCGCCGACGGCGACCGGCACGCGCTGGACGAGCACGCGATCCCGCTGGTCAGCGTCCCCCTCCAGGCCCGCGTCAACGCCGACGACGGGGTGCTCACCGTCTCCCACCCCGCCATCGGGGCGCTGCAGCTGCAGCACCTGGCGGCCACCGGCCACCGCCGCACCGGCTACGCGGCCCCCGCCGACCCCCGTGTCGCGGCCTTCCGCGACCTCCGCCTCGACGGCGTCCGCACCGCCGCCCTCGACCTGGGCCTGGCGGACCCGTCCGTCCGCGAGGTCGACCTCACCGCCGAGAGCGCCCGCAGCGCGGTGCAGGCCTGGCTCGCGGAGTCACCGCCGGTCACGGCCGTCTGCGCCTACAACGACGACGTCGCCTTCGCCGTCCTCGCCGGCCTGCGCGCCCTGGGGCTGTCCGCCCCGGGAGACCTCTCGGTCATCGGCGTCGACGACGTGCCGCTGGCCGCCCTCGCCGCTCCGCCGCTGACCACGGTCCGGCAGGACGCCGGCGCCCTCGTCGAGCACATCGTGAGCGCCGTGCTGAAGGCGGTGGTGGGGGAGGGGCCTCCGCCGCGGCCCCGCTCCGACGCCATCTCCCTCGTCGTCCGCGAGTCCGCCTGACGAGGAGCGGAGGTGGCGCCGGAGCCCTTCCGTCAGGCGCCGCTGGTGGCGGGCACGCGGTCGAGCTCGAGGTCGCCGAGCGTCACGCCCCGCGCCTCGTTGCCCTTGACGAACCACGTCACGCCCGCCGCCGCGCCGATCAGCCAGAACGCCGCGAGCAGGACGAACATCGAGGTCACCGAGAAGACCAGCGCCACCTCGGCCAGCAGCACCTGTCCGATGACGGCGCCCATGCGCCCCACCCCGACCGACGCGCCGACGCCCGTGGCCCGCAGGTGCGTGGGGAACTGCTCGGAGAACGTCGGGTACGCCGACACCCACGCGCAGGTTGCGAAGAACGCCGCCACCGTGAACGCCGCCAGCACGAGCCCGCGGGAGCCCGTCGCGGCCGCCGCCGCGCACCCGAGCATGCTGAGCGCCGCACCGCTGTAGCTGATGACCACCGAGGGCCTGCGGCCCAGGGCGTCCAGGGCCCACGCGACCAGCACGCCGCCCGCGAGCGCCCCGACGTTGGCGACCAGGAAGTACCAGGGCAGCGCGGCGTCGGAGATGGGCACGGCCCCGGAGGCGGAGGAGAAGACGAAGACGCTCATCGCGGTGAAGAGCCCGTAGTAGCCCGCGGCCTCGGAGAAGTCGAGCGCCATCCCGAAGAAGAGCTTGCTGCGGTGGTGCTGCCACAGCTCGGTGAGGGCCCCGCGCCCTCGGGCCCGCGAGGGCGGCAGGACGTAGCCGTCGGGGCTCGTCTGGCCGGTGATCTCGACGACGACGGCGTCGGCCTCCGCCAGGCGGCCCCGCGACGCCAGCCACCGCGGCGACTCGGGCACGAGGCGCCGTGCCAGGAGCCCGTAGACGGCGCTGACCACGCCGAACAGCAGGGTGTAGCGCCAGGTCAGGCCGAAGGTGGAGATGACCAGGATGGACACGAGCGACGACAGGATGCCGCCGAGCGCCCAGAACGTCATCACCAGGCCGTTGCTGAGGCCCCGGCTGCGCGCCGGCGTGAACTCGGAGATCGCCGAGGTGATGGCCGAGTACTCACCTCCCACGCCGAGGGCGGTGATGAACCGCAGCACCACGAACACCTCGTAGGTGGGCGCTGCGGCGCTGGCGACCGCCGCGATCGAGTACACCAGCAGGGTCGCGACGAACAGGCGCTTGCGCCCCACGCGGTCGGCCAGCCACCCGAAGCCGAGCGCGCCCACGGCGATGCCGAGGAACCAGACGACGTTGATGGTCACCGCCTGGTCGGCGCCGAGGCCGAACTCCGACTGGATGCCCGGGATCACCGAGCCGATGATCTGCACCTCGAAGGCGTCGAGCATCCAGCCGATGCCCAGGGCGGTGGCGATGCGGGTGTGGGTGTGTCTCCAGCGCGTGAGATCGAGCCGAGATGCCATGGGAGTCCTCCGTGCCGTAGCCGAAGCGCCGACGGAGGGAGGGAGCAGTCATGGGGGTGCCCGTCCTTACCCGCGCGTCGGCGCAGGTCAGGTCATCACCCGGGGCACCCCACGACGAGGAGGGTTGCCGCCCAGCAAGCCGGGGCTCAGTGCTGGAACTCGTGACCGGGACGGAACCTAGCCAGGCGTGGATCTCGATGTCAACGGCTGCCCCGCGCGCCGCGCCCGGCGACGACGACCGCCGCTGCCGTGGTGCCCACCAGCACGAACAGGCCGGTGTCGCCGGCCAGGTACTCGTCGGCGACGACGGGGTCGGTGGCGGTCACCACCGACGAGGCGAGCCAGGCGAAGGCGGCGTTGTGGGCGACGTGCCCGACCACCGCTGGCCACGTGCTGCCCGACCTCTCGCGCAGCACCCCGAACAGGGCGGAGAAGGCCAGGACGCTGGCCGAGAACAGCGGCAGCACCACCCAGCGGTCACCGGCTGCGTGGTACCAGGGCGTCAGGAGCACGTACGGCAGGTGCCACGCGACCCACACCACCCCCACGACGGCGAACGAGCGGCCGCGACCGAGCCAGGTCACCAGGCGCGGCTGCAGGTAGCCGCGCCAGCCGACCTCCTCGCACAGCGCCAGCAGCGTCCCCGTCACCAGCAGGCTGACGAGGACGACGGCGGCGTCGTCCGTCGGTCCCGTCAGGCGTGCCCACCCGAGGGTCACCACGAGGGCGCAGGCGACCAGGGAGACCCCGGCGGTGCTCGCGACGGCGGCGGGCCACCACCGCAGCCCGGCCCGCCCGAGCCCGAGCCTGCGCCACCCCTCGCGCGTCCAGCCCTCACGGGTGATCACGAGCAGCATGACCAGCACGGTCAGGGCGGGCGACAGCGCCAGGACCAGGCCCTCCGCGACCCGCGAGGTCGCAGCGGAGGTGAGCAGGACAACCGCGACGAAGACGAGCGCGGCGGCGCGGTCAGGCAGGCGGGTCAGCACGGGGCGGCCTCCGGGGCGGCGGTCAGGGACCGGCCCAGGCTGCGGCCGTGGCGCCCGCCGTCGCGTCCACCGTGCGGAGCGCCCTGCCAGGCCCGGCCGTCAGCCCCGGGGGGCGTGGCCCCGGCGCCCGGTGGGACCTCCGGTGGACGCCGCGCCCTCTCCGCCGGCGGTGCGATGACGGGTATGACCTCCTCCCTCCTGCGAGGCCGCTGGGCGCTGCCGGTGCTGCTGACCGTCGCGGCGGTGCTCGTGGTGGCCTTCGTCGCCGGACCGCGCGCCCTGCTCAGCGCCCGGTGCGTGGCGGCCTGCGATCCGCACGCTCTGGGAGCGGCGCTCGCTCCCGCCCTCGCCGACTTCCTCCGCAGCGGAGACGGCGCGCTGCCCGGCGCTCTCGGGCAGCTGGTCGACCTGTGGTCCTGGTGGCACGCGACCAAGGTGGTGGTCTGCGCTGCGCTGGTGGCCATCACCGGCCTGCTCGGCGCTGCACTGCGGCACCGCCGATCGGCGGCTGGTCGCCGGACGGCGGTGTGGTGGGCGGTCTCGGAGGCGGTGGGGCTGGTGGCCGTCGTCGCGGCTGCGGGCCTGCTGGTCCTGAACGTCCAGGCCACCGCAGCTCCGCTGGCGGCGCTGCTCCCGCTCCTGCCGGAGGGCGCGGCGGGCCAGGGCCCCGGAGCAGCGGCCGCGCAGGTGCGAGCGCTGGTGGTGGCAGGTCCTGGGGCGGCCCCGTCAGCGTCGCTCAGCGTGCTGGTCGACGAGGTGGCCCGCTACCACTGGACCGGGGCGTGCGCGGCGGGTGCTCTGACTGCGGCAGCAGCGGCCGTGCTGGTGCGTGCGGTGCGCCGACGGGCGCTGGTGCTGGTGGTGGTCGCGGCGCTCGCCGTCGTCGTCTTCGGGCTGGTCTGCGCCCTCAGCGCTGCCTCCGCCCTGCAGCCGCTGGACGCGCTGCGCGGTCTCGTCGGGCCCGGGTGACCTGACGCAGCGAGCCCGCACCACCCGTCCCCGGCGGGGGGGCGGGTGGTGCGGGCCCGGCTCCGCGGTCAGGAGACCGCGGTCATGCGCTCGCGCAGGTCAGATGTCGTAGTACATCTCGAACTCGTGCGGGTGCGGCCGGAAGCGGATCGGGTCGATCTCGTTCTTCCGCTTGTACTCGATCCAGGTCTCGATGAGGTCCTCGGTGAAGACCCCGGAGTCGGTGAGGTACGTGTGGTCCTCCTCGAGCGCGTCGAGGACGGCGCCGAGCGAGCCCGGCACCTGCGCGATGGCGTCGTGCTCCTCGGGCGGCAGCTCGTACAGGTCCTTGTCCACCGGGTCCGGCGGCTCGATCCGGTTCTGGATGCCGTTGATGCCGGCCAGCAGCATCGCGGAGAACGCCAGGTACGGGTTGCACGACGGGTCCGGCACGCGGAACTCGATGCGCTTGGCCTTGGGGTTGGAGCCCGTGATCGGGATGCGCACGCACGCGGAGCGGTTGCGCGCCGAGTACACGAGGTTCACCGGGGCCTCGTAGCCCGGGACCAGGCGGTGGTAGCTGTTCACCGTCGGGTTGGTGAAGGCCAGCAGCGACGGAGCGTGGTGCAGCAGACCGCCGATGTACCAGCGGGCCATGTCGGACAGACCGCCGTAGCCGGACTCGTCGTAGAAGAGCGGCGAGCCGTCCTTCCACAGCGACTGGTGCACGTGCATGCCCGAGCCGTTGTCACCGAAGAGCGGCTTCGGCATGAAGGTGACCGTCTTGCCGGCCTCCCACGCCACGTTCTTGATGATGTACTTGAACAGCATGATCTTGTCGGCCGACTTGGCGAGCGTGTCGAACCGGTAGTTGATCTCGGTCTGGCCGGCGGTGCCCACCTCGTGGTGGGCGCGCTCCACGCCGAGGCCCTGTGCGTCGAGCGCCAGGCTCATCTGGTCGCGCAGGTCGGAGTAGTGGTCGGTCGGCGGGACCGGGAAGTAGCCGCCCTTGTAGGGCGTCTTGTACCCGCGGTTGCCGCCCTCCTCCACGCGACCGGTGTTCCACGCGGCCTCGATGGAGTCGATGTGGTAGTAGGCCTCCTGCTGGGAGGTCTTGAAGCGCACGTCGTCGAAGATGTAGAACTCGGCCTCCGGCGCGAAGAACGCCGTGTCGGCGATCCCCGTGCTCTTGAGGTACGCCTCGGCCTTCGCGGCGATCTGGCGCGGGTCCCGGCTGTACGGCTCGCCCGTGATCGGGTCGACGATGTGCATGTTGATGTTCAGCGTCTTCTCGACGCGGAACGGGTCGACGTAGGCGGTGTCGAGGTCCGGCACCAGCTTCATGTCCGACTCGTTGATGGCCTGGAAGCCGCGGATCGAGGACCCGTCGAACATCTGGCCCTCGGTGAAGAAGTCCTCGTCCACGGTGGCCGCGGGCACGTTGAAGTGCTGCATCACACCGGGCAGGTCGCAGAAGCGGACGTCGACGAACTTGACGTCGTTGTCGCTGATGTACCTGGTGACCTCGTTCGCGTCCTTGAACATCCACCCTCCTCGGGGGGTCGCGCTGGCACGTCTTGGTGCGTCTGCCGTCGTCGCACGCTAGGGAGCACGCGTCTCCGGCACGTGACGCCGGCATTTCGGGAACGTTACGGGGGTGGCCGTCGGCGCCGGAGATCGGCCCGGCGCCGACGGCCGGTCAGGGGTGGTGCAGGGTGTCTCAGCCCTTCACCGCGCCGGCGAGCAGCGCCGCCGCGAACTGCCGCTGGAACACGAAGAACACCAGCAGGGTGGGCGCCAGGATGAGCAGCGACCCCGCGCACAGCAGGGGGATGTCCGTGCCGTACTGGCCCTGGAAGGCGCCCAGGGCCCCCGCCATGGTGCGCCGGGTGGGGTCGTCCACCATGACGATCGCCAGCAGGAACTGGTTCCACGTCCACAGGAACAGCAGGATCCCCAGGCTCGCCAGCGCCGGGCGGGCCAGCGGGACGTGGATGCGCCAGAAGAGCTGCCAGAGCCCTGCGCCGTCCACGCGCGCGGCCTCGGACAGCTCGGCGGGCACGGTCGCGAAGTGCGCCCGCATCCACACCACGGCGAACGGCATGTACAGCCCCAGCAGCGGGAGCACGATGGCCCAGCGCGTGCCGAGCAGACCCATCTCCCGCACCTGGTAGTACAGCGGGATGACGACGCCCTCGAAGGGCAGCGTCAGTCCCAGGAGGAAGAGCACCAGCAGCACGCGGTGGCCCCGGATGCGCAGCTGCCCCAGCGCGAAGCCGGCCATGGTGGCGAACAGCAGCGCCGCAGGCACCACCCCCACCTCGATGAGCAGCGTGGACCCGAGCAGCTTGCCCATCTGGGCCGCCTCGACGGCCCGCGCGAAGTTGCCCCACTGCGGGTCCTCGGGCCACGTGATGCCCTGCGGGTAGGTGCCACCGGGGTGCAGCGCGGTGACGAAGAGGCTGATGAACGGCACGATCGTCACGGCCATGAGGACGACGAGGAGCACCCGTCCGAGCAGCGCCTCGCGGCGCGAGACGATCACTCCTCGCCCCTGCGGGTGACCCACTGGACCGGAAGCACCACGAGGACGACGAGCACCATGAGCGCCATCGCCAGGGCGCTGGCCAGGCCCACCTCGCGCTGGGAGAAGGCGAGGTAGAAGATCTGCAGGCCCGGCACGCTGGTGGCGCCGCCGGGGCCGCCCTGGGTGGAGATGTAGACGATGTCGAAGCTCGACAGCGCCGCGATGACCGTCACCGTCACGCACACGGCGATCTCCTGGCGCAGCCCGGGCAGGGTCACCGCGAAGAACTCCTGCACGGGTCCGGCGCCGTCCAGGCGGGCCGCCTCGTAGAGCGCGGTGTCGATCTTGCCCATGCCCGCCAGGAGCAGCACGGTGCACAGCCCCAGGAGCACCCAGGCGCCGATGAGGCCGACGGCGGGCAGGGCCGTGTCGAACTCCCCGAGCCAGGCGCGCGCCAGCTGCCCCAGGCCGACCGCCCGCAGGAGCTGGTTGACCAGGCCCGTGCTCGAGAGCAGCCAGCTCCACATGATGCCGGCGGCCACCAGCGGGATGACCTGCGGCATGAAGACCACGGTCCGGGCCACGCCGGCCAGCCGGGTGGTGGCGATGCCGCGGATGGTGTTCGCCACGAGCAGTCCCAGCACCACCGGGACGGCGCTGAAGAAGATGATGAGCTCGAAGGCGTGCAGGATCGGGCTGAGCAGGCGCTCGTCGGTGAGGATGCGGACGTAGTTGTCCACCCCGACGAAGCGCGCCAGCCCGATGCCGTTCCAGTCGTACAGGGAGTACTGCAGCGTCAGCGCGATCGGGCGCAGCACGAAGACCCCGTAGAACAGCAGCGCGGGCAGCACGAACAGCCAGCCCGCCCAGGCGGCCGCCCGCCGCCGCGCGGGGCGGCGGGCGGACCGGGTCAGGAGCGCCAAGGTCAGTTCCCGACCTGGCTCTCGTAGTCGGACTGCACGCTCTTCAGCAGTCCGTCGGGCGTCTGCTGGCCGGCCGCCATCTTCTGCAGGTTGGGCGTCCAGCTCTGCGCGTAGATCGCGCCGGTGGCGTTGGCGAGGAAGTCCATCGCGCCGTCGTCGGCGGTGATCTTGGCGCCGGCCTCCAGGGTCTGCGCCGTCACCGAGCTGGCCTCGGTCGGAGGCATGAAGGCGTCGGCGGGTCCCATCGGGTGCGAGCCGCCCACCTGCACGGTGGTGGTGCGGGCCTGCTGGTCGGTGGCCACCCAGTCGAGGAAGGCAGCCGCGCAGTCGGCGTGCGGCGCCTTGTTCGCGATGCCGAACGTGAGCGGCGCCGACATCGCGGCCTGCTTGCCGCCCGCCTCCTGGGCCGGCATGAGGAAGAACCCGGCCTTGCCCGTCATCTGCTCGTCGAGGTTGGCGGACTCCCAGTCGCCGTCGAACATGAACAGGCCGTCGCCGCCGATGAAGCGGCTCATCATCGTCGGGTAGTCGACGGAGTTGACGTCGGAGGCGAAGTACCCGGCCTTGATCCACTCCTCCAGCTTCTGCGCGGCCTGGAGGTTCTGCGGGGTGTCGATCGTGGCGCCGGACTTGTTGAAGATCCAGTCGTTGAGGTCGCCGGGGGAGCCGTAGGCGGCCATGAGGTTCTGCAGCGGGAACAGCAGACCGCCCGTGGCGCCGCCGTTGAACTGCTGGATGGGGGTGATGCCCGCGGCCTTGGCCTTGGCCAGGGCGTCGTCCAGCTCTGCGATCGTGGTCGGCGGTTGCGTCATGCCGATCTTCGCGGCGAGGTCCTTGTTGTAGAAGACGCCGGTCATGCTGAAGTTCAGGCCGAGCGCCTGCAGGGCGCCGTCGCCGCGCTCGCCGTTCGACCCCACCCGCAGCTGCTGCAGCTGGGAGGCGGGCCACTGGTCCCACCCGAAGGCCTTCGCGTAGGGGTCGAGGTCCTTGAGCAGCCCGTCCTTGGCCAGCTCGGACATCTGCGGCAGGCGCATGAGGTCCGGCGGGTTGTCGGCGAGCACGCGGGGCGCGTTCTGCGTGATGACGGCGAACTGGTCCTCGCGCACGTCGAAGGTGACGTTGGGGTTGGCCTTGGTGAACTCGTCGAAGAGCGCCTTCGGCAGGGGAAAGCCGGACTCGATGTACGCCGACAGCTTCACGGGCTCGGTGCCGCAGCTCGGCTTCTGGCCGGCGGCCAGGGTCGACGTCGACGACGGGCCGCTGGCCGCGGTGTCGCTGCCCGGCGCGGAGCACCCGGCCAGCAGGAGTCCGGCGGCGGCCAGCGCGGCGACGCCGGCGGGGCGGCGCAGCAGCCGGGCGGCCCTGGGCGCGGCGGGGGTGTGGGACATCTCGTGCCTCCTTTGGCAGCGCGGGGCGGTGGTCACCCGGCGCCACCAAGGCTCCGCGCGGCGGGGGTGGGTGGACAACCGCCACGTGGCGCGCTGGCGGGGGGCGGTTCCGTCGCGGTGGCGGCTTCCCGCTGCGCGCCGCCGTGTCCGAGGCTGGACGCCCGGCGCGGGCCACCGACGGCCCCGCGCTGCCTCGACGAGGTCTGGTGAGCACATGACGACGTCTGCCAACGGGCTGGTGCCCGCACCGCCGATGGACCCCGAGGTCGCGGCCGCGCTCGCGGTGCAGCTCGAGACCCCCTCACCCATCACCGAGGCCGACATCCCGCTCAAGCGCGCCGAGGACGACGCCGCCGCCGAGCTGGCCCAGCAGCGGGTGGTCGACCTGGGGCTGGTCCGGACCGAGCTGACCGCCACCGGTCACGACGGCGCCCCGGTGCCGCTGACGCTCGTGCACCGACCGGACCGGACCGCCACGAGCCCGCTGGTGTACTTCGTGCACGGCGGCGGGATGATGCTCGGCACCCGCTGGAGCGGCGCCGACGTCTTCCTCGACTGGGTCGAGCGATACAACGCCGTGGTCGCGACCGTCGAGTACCGCAGGGCCCCGGAGCACCCGTACCCGGTGCCCCAGGAGGACGTCTACGCGGGGCTGCTGCACCTCGCCGAGCGCGCCGAGGAGCTGCGGCTGAACCCGGCCGCGGGAGTCCTCGCCGGCATCAGCGCCGGTGGGGGGCTGGCGGCGGCCGCCGCCCTCATGGCCCGCGACCGGGGCGGCCCGGAGCTGGCCGGGCAGCTGCTCCTGGCCCCGATGCTCGACGACCGCGGCACCACCTGCTCCACCCGGCAGTACCCCACCGGCATGTGGAACGCCGTGGAGAACGAGCTGGCGTGGCGCTCGCTGCTGGGGCCGCTGCACGGCACGGACGCCGTGCCCGCCTACGCCGCCCCCGCGCGCGCCCAGGACCTCTCGGGCCTGCCACCGGCGTTCGTCGAGGTCGGCAGCGCCGAGGTCTTCCGGGACGAGGCCGTGGAGCACGCCAGCCGCACCTGGGCCCACGGCGGCCAGGCCGAGCTCCACGTGTGGTCCGGCGGCGTCCACGGCTTCGGCACCTTCGAGCACACGGTGCTGGCGCAGGGGGCGCTGCACTCCGCGCGCAACTGGCTCGACAGGGTCTTCGGCGTCAGCGGCAGGCCCTGAGGGGACGATGACCCGGTGATGCGACCGTGAAGGAGCTGATCCAGCGGCTCAGCGCCCTCGACGAGGACGCCGGCGCCGCCATGAAGATCATCCTCCACTTCGACACCCTGCTCGGCCGGGGCGCGGGGCTGGAGTCGTTCCTGCGCGGTGCCGCCGTCCTGGCCGGTCACCCCGCGGGGCTCGCCCACCCCCAGCACCGCCTCCACCTGCGCGTGGGAGCCGACGGGCGCCCGACCGATCCGGTCACCGACCCCGCCCAGGCCGAGCGCTGGCCGCACCACCTGCTCGACGACGGCTCCGGGGCCGTGGTGTGGGTGGAGCGCCCCGTGCCCAGCTCCCTGGACGGCGTGCTGCTGGAGCGGCTCGCCGCCGGTGTCCACCTCACCCTCGAGCGGGTCTCCCCGGTGGCGCTGGACGACGACGCGGGCGCCGTCGAGATCCTCCTGTCGACCTCCTCGGACGACGCCCGCCGCAAGGCCGCCCGCCGCCTGCGCCTGCCTGAGGGCGCCCGGGTGCACGTGGTCGCCTCGGCGGCCGGCGCACCGGCGCCCTTCAGCCGCCGCAGCGCCGTGCTGGCCACCCCGGACGGCGACGTCCGGGCCTCGCTGGTCGAAGCCGTGCGCTTCTCCTCCGCCTGCCTGGCGGGGGTCGGCAGCGCCGTCGGCCTGCACGACCTGCCGGCGTCGTGGTCCCAGGCGCTGGTGGCCCTGCGGCTGGCCTCGCGCATCGCGCCGGTGGTGCGGTGGGAGGAGCTCGGTGCGCTCAGCCTGCTGGCCGACGTACCGGCTGCGGTGCGCGCCTCCCACCCCGACGTCGTGGCGCTGCGCGAGGCCGCCCGCGAGCCGTGGGGGCTGGACACGCTGGAAGCCGTGGTGCGCACCGAGAGCAGCCGCGCAGCCTCCGCGGTGCTGGGCCTGCACCACTCCACCGTCCAGACCCGGCTGGGACGCCTGGAGGAGCTGCTGGGCTACCGCCTGGCCACCGCCGACGGCCGCACCCGCGCCACCGCCGCGCTGGTGCTCCACCGGCTCACGCCCGCCTGACCCCTCGCCTAGCCTGGGGCGGGTGAGCGCACCCGTGGACGCCTGGCCCGGTCAGGGGCTGGGTCTGCCCGAGGCGGGCCCCGGCTCGATGGCCACCCCTGGGCGGCGCGTCATCGCGATCGTCGTGGACTGGCTGGCCTGCTCGCTCGTCTCGTTCGCGTTCTTCGACTACGACCCGTTCGCCACCCTGCTGCTCTTCGTGGCCGAGCAGGTGCTGCTGGTCGCCACCCTGGGCGGCAGCTTCGGGCACGCCCTCGTGGGCCTGCGCGTCCACCGGCTCGTCACGACGACGACGCCTCCGCCGCCGCTAGCCGCGCTGCTGCGCGCGGTGCTCGTCGCCCTGGTGCTCCCCGCGTTCCTGCCGGGCGGGGACGGGCGCCAGCTGCACGACAGGCTCGCCGGCACCGCGCTGCTGCGCCGGCGCTAGCGTCGTCGTCGTGGAGCAGGTCGAGACCCGCGTCGTGTACGCCAACCCCTGGATCAGCGTCCGAGAGGACCTGGTCCGGCGCGAGGACGGCACCACCGGCGTGTACGGGGTGGTGGACAAGCCCGACTTCTGCATCGTGCTGCCCCGCACCACCGCCGCCGACGGGCCCGGCGAGGGGTGGTGGCTCGTCGAGCAGTACCGCTACCCGGTGGGCGCCCGCCGCTGGGAGTTCCCGCAGGGCACCTGGCCCGCCGGCGCCTCCGGGTCCCTGGAGGACCTCGCCCGCGCCGAGCTGGCCGAGGAGACCGGCCTGCGCGCGGCGCGCCTCACCCCGCTGGGCAGCGTCGACCTGGCCGCCGGCATGGCCTCCCAGCGCGGCCACGCCTGGCTCGCCGAGGGGCTCACCCCGGGGGAGCAGCAGCTGGAGGAGTCCGAGGCCGACCTCATCACCCGCTGGGTCTCCCGCGACGAGCTGGCCGCCATGATCAGCGACGGCCGGCTCGTCGACGCGATGACCCTCGCGGCGCTGACGCTCCTCGCGGCCCACGAGGGCCGCTGACCCCCCCCGGTCGAGAGGTCGTCGTCCCTACTCCTCGAGCGAGGCCATCGGGCGGCGCAGACCGCGGGTGTAGACCAGCAGGTAGGTCAGGCCGATCGCGGCCCACACGCCGCCGGCGATGAGCGCGTCGCTGTGGAGCTGGGTCCACAGCAGCACGGTCATGAGCGTCGCGACGCCGGGGACGATCGCGTTGCGGACCCACTCCCCGGCGGTGCGGAGCTCGCGCCGCCGGACGGCGAAGTGAGCGATCACCGAGGCGTTGACGAACGTGAACGCCACCAGGGCGCCGAAGTTGATGCAGGCCGAGATGAGCTCGAGGGAGAAGTCCACCGCCAGCAGGCACACGGCGCCGACGATGATGATGTTGACCACCGGGGTGTGCGTGCGCGGGTTGATCCAGCGCAGCCCGCGACCGGGCAGGGCGCCGTTGCGACCCATCACCAGCAGCATGCGGGCGACGCTGGCGTGCGAGGCCAGGCCCGAGGCCACGGTGGCCACGAACGCCGCTCCCACGAGGAGCGCCTGGAACAGCGGGCCGCCCACGAGGTGGCCGATCTGGGGCAGCGGGTCGTCGGTGAACTCGCCGAACGGCGCGTTGGTGGGGAAGCGCAGCTGCGTCACGTACGCCGCCACGAGGAAGATCCCGCCGCCCAGCAGCACCGTCAGCATGATCGCCCGGGGGAGGGTCCTGGGGGTCTTGGCCTCCTCGGCGTACATCGTCACCGCGTCGAAGCCGATGAAGGAGAAGCACACGACCGTGGCGCCGGTGAGGACCAGCGGCAGCGTCGTCTCCGGTCCGGCGAAGGCGCGCGTGCTGACGAGCGTGCCGGCGCCCTCGCCCTGCAGCAGCTGGTAGCTGGCGATGACCACGAAGACGGCCATCACCGTGATGGCCGCGGCCAGCAGCACGAGGTTCACCCGGGACGTGCCGCGCATCGTGATGGCCACCAGCGTGGTGGTGCAGACCGTGTAGACGACCACCACCAGCCAGCTGGGCACGGTCGGGAAGACCTGCTCCACGTACAGCTTGACGATGAGGGCGTTGACCATCGGCAGGAGCAGGTAGTCGAGCAGCGACGACCAGCCGACCATGAAGCCGAGGTTGGGGTGCATCGCCTCGCGCACGTAGGTGTACGCCGACCCCGCCGAGGGGAAGACCGAGACGAGCTTGCCGTAGCTCGTGGCCGTCAGCGCCATGACCACCAGCGCCAGGACGTAGGCCGACGGCACCGCCCCGCCGGTGGTGTCCGAGACGATCCCGAAGGTGTCGAAGACCACCGTGGGCGTCATGTAGCCCAGGCCGAGCCCGACCAGGGCGATCAGGCCGAGGCTGCGGGTCAGGCCCCCGCCCCTGGTGCCGGCCCCGGCGGCCGGGGTGCTCGTCGCCGTCATCGCTGCTCCTCACGCCCACGTGGAGCGCTCCCGCACTGGAGCGCCCGGGCAACTTTCGGGGTCGTGGCAGCGCCTGTCCAGAGACGTCCCGGCAGTTGGCCGATGCTTTCCAGGCAGCGCTCCGGTACCTGCGAGGCATGGTCAGCTGTCGAGTCGCGCGAGGAAGGCCCCCAGGTCAGCCGCGCCGGTGAACAGGTGCGCCACCATCCCGGCGGCCTCGGCGCCGGCCACGTGGCGGGGGGAGTCGTCCACGAAGGCGCACGCCGCGGTGGGCAGGTCGAGGTCGGCGGCGACGTGCCGGTACACGGCGGGGTCCGGCTTGGCCAGGCCGATGCGCCAGGTCGCGTAGACGCCGTCCACCTCGTCCTCCACGCCGAGGCGGACGAGGTCGGTGTCGAGCCGGTCCGTGGCGTTGCTCAGCAGCACCACCCGGCGCTTCCTGCGCTGGTCCCGGACGAGCTGGAGCACCCCCGGGTCCACCTCGCCGGCGGAGGCCGACCAGCTGGCGACGACGTCGCGGGCGGCCTCCAGGGGCACGCCGTGGGCCTGCGCCAGGCGCTCGGCGGTGCCCTCGCGCCACTGGCGGTCGGTCGTCTGCCCGGTCACGACCGAGCGCAGAGCCGGCCTGTCGAACGCCGCCCGGTACAGGGCGCCCCGGGGGACCCCGGCGCGCGCCTCCGCGTCGGCCCACTCGTCGGGGTCCCAGCGGCGCAGCACGCCGTCGACGTCGACGACGAGCGCGCGGATCCGCTGCGCGCCCGGTGCGTCGCTGGTCAGCGGCCCCTCACCGCGCGCCGGTCAGGCCGGGCGCGGAACGGGTCGATGCCCTTGGAGATGGGCGGCCGCACGCCGCCGAGCGCCTTGAGGCGCTTGGTGACCTCGGCGACCTCCTGCTTGGTGAGCTTGCGCTCCAGGCGCTGGACCTTCTTCGGCAGCTTGGGCAGCGGAGTCTGGCCCTCGCCGCGGCCGCACTGGATGGTGTGCAGCGGGACGTCGCGCAGCACCCGGGCGGTGCGGCGCTTCTCGTCCTCGAGGAGGCGGTTCACCCGGGGCGCCGGGCCGTCGGAGACGAGGATGACGCCGGGGCGGCCGACCACGCGGAAGACGACGTCGCGGGTGCGCGGGTCGATCGCGACCGGCTCCTCCTCGACCAGCCACCCGCGTCGCAGCGTGCGCAGGGCTGCTCCGGCGGCGCCGGGCTGGCCCTCGAGGCTCTTGTAGGCGGCGGACTCCGCGCGGCGCGCCAGCACGAACAGCGCCGCGAGCACCGAGAAGAGCAGCCCGATGATGCCGAAGTAGATCCAGTGGCCGGTGAGGACGCCGACGACCTCGAAGACCGCGAACGGGATGACGAGAGCGCCGAGCATCCACCACTTGGTGGACGGGTCGACGCGGGCGGTCATCCGGTAGACCTCGCGCATCTGCGCGATGCGACCGGGACCGGTGCGGGGCTTGCGGCGGAAGAGCCCTCGACGACGCCCCTCCGCCGGGGCGGACGAGGGCGCGGGGTCGGAGCGGCGGGCCATGGCGGAGATTCTAGGCGCGCTCTCGGACGCCACCCGGCCGCCGTGCGGCGACCAGGCGACGGCCGTCCGGAGGGTTGTCAGCTCCAGCGGGCCATCAGCTGAAGCGGGCGAGCACCGCGGACGCCTCCTGGCGGGCGGGGCCGGCGGCTGAGGCGGCGCCCAGGTGGGCCAGGTGTGCCGGCAGGCTCCCACCGCGGGCGGCCAGCGCCGCCGCGTACAGCCGCCCCGCGCGGTAGGAG